>NZ_JBNNGV010000003.1:0-273609 GCF_050268485.1 Pseudomonas sp. NPDC078416
AGCACCCTTGGTTACTTGGGGTGCTTTTCCAAGTAACTCGCCGAAGGCGAAACAGTCTGCCCCCAGGCAGACGCCCTTGATCTTGATCTTGATCTCGATCCTGATCTCGCGAAGCGCAAACCAGCACATATCGACAAGGCACATCCTCGATCCGGGACTACGCTCAACCCTCCCAGCACCATTCCCGAGGATTGCATCACATGACAACCCTGACCCTGAAAGACGGCACCGAATTCTTCTACAAAGACTGGGGCACCGGCCAGCCGATCGTCTTCTCCCATGGCTGGCCCCTCGACGGCGACGCCTGGGACGCACAAATGCTCTTCCTCGGCCAGCACGGCTACCGCGTCATCGCCCACGACCGCCGCGGCCACGGCCGCTCAGGCCAGACCTGGGAAGGCAACGACATGGACACCTACGCCGACGACCTCGCCCAACTGTTCGAAGCCCTCGACCTCAAAGACGCCATCATGATCGGCCACTCCACCGGCGGTGGCGAAGTCGCCCGCTACATCGGCCGCCATGGCACCGCCCGCGTCGCCAAAGCTGTACTGATTGGCGCCGTGCCGCCCATCATGCTCAAAACCGACGCTAATCCAGAAGGCCTGCCCATGGAGGTGTTCGACGGCATCCGCGGCGGCTTCACCGCCGACCGCTCGCAATTCTTCAAGGACCTGGCCGTACCGTTCTTCGGCTTCAACCGCGACGGCGTGAAAACCTCCCAGGGCGCGATCGACTCGTTCTGGTCCATCGGCATGCTCGGCAGTGTCAAAGGCGAGTTCGATTGCATCAAGGCGTTCTCGGAAACCGACTTCACCGAAGACCTGAAAAAGATCGACGTGCCGACCTTGATCCTGCACGGCGATGACGACCAGATCGTCCCGATCGTCGCGTCCGGCTACAAGAGTCATGAGCTGGTGAAAGGCTCGACGCTGCACGTCGTAAAAGGCGGCGCACACGGCATGTGCAACGTGCAACCGGAAGAGATCAACGCGATTCTGCTGGGCTTCATCAAGGGCTGATCAGCCTGTTAGCCAGGACTGGCGGTCTCGGGGCGTGAGGCTGCCAGGCTTTTCATGAACGCCCGGTCAGCTCAAAACCCCGTGGGTATTCAGCCGCCGGTCATGTTCATGAACCGCACCACCTGCACGTCATCGTTGAGCTCGAAGTTGTGCTTCCACGGCTTCAATTGCATGGCGTTGACGATGGCTTTCTCGAGCTTGTCCGGCTGACCCGGATTGGCCCGGAGCACGGCTTTCAGATCGGCCGAATGCTCGTTACCCAGGCACAACAGCAAACGACCTTCCACCGTCACGCGAACACGGTTGCAGGTTGCGCAGAAGTTGTGGCTGTGGGGCGAAATGAAGCCAATGCGGATGTGCGGCGCCTCAGCCACCCGCCAGTAACGCGAAGGCCCGGACGTGGTTTCAGTCGAATGCACGAGGGTGTAGCGCTCGGCGATGCGTTCGCGCACCTGTTCGCTGGAGTAGAACGACTCGGCGCGGCTGTGCTCGCTGATCGTCCCGAGGGGCATCTCTTCGATAAATGTGATATCGACGCCACGATCAATGGCAAAGGCCACCAGATCATTGATCTCGTGGTCGTTGCGGCCCTGCATCACCACGCAGTTGAGCTTGGTGCGCTCGAACCCCGCCGCGTTGGCGGCGTCGATCCCGGCAATCACCTTGCTCAGATCACCGGTGCGGGTCAGTTCCTTGAAGCGCGCGGGGTCGAGGCTGTCGAGGCTAATGTTCAGGCGCTTGAGGCCGGCTTCGAACAGCGGCACGGCGAGTTTGTCGAGCTGCGAGCCATTGGTGGTCATGCACAGTTCGCGCAGGCCGGGCAGGGCGGCGATGCTGCGAACCAGCCCGACGATGCCGGAGCGCACCAGTGGCTCACCGCCGGTCAGGCGAATCTTTTTGGTGCCCAGCGCCACGAAACGTTCGGCCAGTTGATGGATTTCTTCGAGGGAGAGAATCTGCTGACGGGGGAGGAACGTCATGTCCTCGGCCATGCAATACACGCAGCGGAAATCGCAGCGATCCGTCACCGACATGCGGACGTAATCGACTTTGCGTGAATAGCTGTCCATCAGGACTCGATCTGACATTGATTACTCTCGACAACGTGACACGTGGCAGAAACAGGGTGCGCGCCCCGGAAACGAGGCGCGCGGCTGCAGCGTTAAATATGGCTTCCGGTCTGCTGCTCGATGGCCGCGTCAGTGACGCCGGTTGCCGAAGCCTGAATGGCTTTCGAATAGGACACGTAATACGCGAGCCCGACGAAAATTGCACCCCCCACGGCGTTGCCCAGGAACACCGCGACGAAGTTTTCAACGAATTCGGTCCAGCTCAGAGCGTCGGCAAAGATCGCCGCCGGGATCACGAACATGTTGGCGACCACGTGCTGGAAGCCGATGGCGACGAAGGCCATGATCGGGAACCACATGGCAACGACCTTCCCGGTCACGTCTTTGCTGGCGTATGACAACCAGACCGCCAGGCACACCAGCCAGTTGCAACCAATGCCTGAAATAAACGCCTGACCGAAATCAGCGCTGACCTTGGCCTTGGCGATGGCCAGGGTCTTGGCCAGGTATGCACCTTCTGTCAGGCCCAGCACATGGCCGAAGAAGTAGGCGACGAACAGCGCGCCCAGCAGATTAGCGAACGTGACCAGCGCCCAGTTGCGCGCCACCGCCGACAACGGCACCCGACCCGCGAACATCGCCGTCGGCAGGCTCATCATGTTGCCAGTGAGCAGCTCGCCACCGGCGAGGATCACCAGAATCAGGCCCAGCGGAAATACCGCCGCGCCCATCAGGTTACCCAGTGACGCCCAGGGGGCCGGGATCATCGTGCTGACATGGATGTCCAGCAAAAAGCCCAAAGCGATGAACGCGCCGGCGAGAAAGCCCAGCACCAGAATCGCCGGGGTCGGCATATGGGACTTTTTCACGCCAGCTTCGATGGTGATCTCGGCAATCTGCTGTGGTGTATTAATGGACATAGGCTTTCAGGCTCGCAAGCAATGGACCGCAACGCGACGGAACGAGCCGGCGGTGCGAAAACGAAGGAGGGGTTCAAGCATCCAGGCTTGGTGCGCGGAGGTGTCAGTGACACGGCGCCGATCTCTGATGGAACACTGCTGCGACGTTAGACCGCATTGCAGAGGACGCTCAAAAGACCTGATCAATTAGTGAGCACGCTACCGATCGGGCCCTTGAGCGTCCAATCGCTTGTTCCGATAGGGTCATCGACGCTGTCTATCATGAGGTTTCTGATCAGTTGTCGCTTCCAGAAATCCGATCGGCTGTGTCCATGGCGCTACTCTTAACCGGCCCGGCTGATGCTGCGCTCATAGCGCTCCAGCAACGGCTGAATGCTGATGCCATGAAGCAAAATGCTCAGCGCCACCACCGACAGCGTCAGGCTGATGGTGGTGTCTACCGCCTCGGCCGGCAGCCCGTGGGTCAGGGCATAGCAGAGGTAATACAGCGTGCCGATGCCGCGAATGCCGAACCAGCCCACCAGCGCTTTTTGCGGACGGGTCAGCAATTTGCCGCTGATCAGCAGCCATACGCTCAGCGGTCGGATCACGCAGAACAACGCCAGGCCCAGCCCCACGGCGCGCCAGTCCCAGTAACTGGCAAGGGCTGCGCCGAGGAGGGTGATCAGCAGCACCTCCATGGCGCGCTCCACCAGGCTGCCGAAAACCATCATGTCGCCCATCATCACCCCAGCAGCGAGCTGGCTGTCGGACAGCGCAGCACGGTCGCCCATGATCGCCGACGCAGGGTCGCTGTGGGTGTGCCCGAGCACCGGAATTGCGACGTGCTCGGCCGGGACGTCGGACTGCGTGGTCTTGACCTCGGCGTGACGCAAGCCGATGCCGGCGGCAAACACCGCGAGAAAGCCATAAGCCCCCAGCGTTTCAGCGCCAACGTAAGCAATGGCGATCAGCGCCAGGGCCAGGAAATCGTTGGGTGATTGCGTGCTGTCGGCATTCTTGATGCGCAGGTAGATCATTAGATGACCGACGCCACGGCCCAGGCCGTAACCGAGCATCAGGCCGACGGGTACACCCCAGACGATATTCTTCAGCAGCCAGCCCTGGGTCCAGTCGAAATCCGAAAAACCGTGGGTGATGAACATCAGGGCGAAAATCACGAAGGGGAACGCGGTGCCATCGTTTAGCCCGGCCTCACCGGACAGACCGAAGCGCACGCGGTCCAGGTCCTGGGCGCTGTTGACCTGTACCAGACCGGCCAGCACCGGGTCTGTGGGCGAGAGCATGGCACCCAGCAGCAACGCGATGGGCCATGACAGGCCGAACAGGTAATGGGCGGTCAGGCTGACGCCGGCGATGGTCGCCAGCATCACCGGCCCGGCCAGCAAGTACGCCGAATACCAGCCGCTGCGGTGCAGGGGCAGGCGCAACTTGATGCCGGTGTTGAACAGGGAAAACAGCACGGCGATTTCGGTGAGGCGTTCAAGCCAGTGGCGCGCGTCGCGAACGTCGAGTTGCGCAACATCCAGGCCCCAGGGGCCAATCGCGGCGCCAAACGCCAGACACACCGCCGACGTCGTGACCGGCAGCCAGCGCAGATAAGAGGAAGTCAGTGCCAGCAGCATCAGCAGGACACCGAAGACGGTCATGCAAAGAATGAAACTCATGCGAAAACATCATCAGTCAATGGGCGGGAATCACTGTGTGACTGTGAGAGGGTGGGATAGTTGACACAAATGTGGAATGGATCCCGCCACCGGTGCGACAGCCCGCGTTTGCCGACTAGACTGTGCGCGACCCCCTCACCTGGACTCAGCCCCATGGCCTTTGACTGGCACAGCGAATCGCTTTCCCGAGACACCCCTGTCACCCAGGATTACCGCAACACCCAGAACGTGCGCCGGTTCATGACCGCGCAGTGCGGGCCGGCCTTCAAATTCGACCGGGCGTTCATGGCCTGGATACGCAACGACAGCCCCAAGACCCTGGGCGATGTGGTCGATGAATGGCAGCGGCACCACGGCACTAAAGCCTGACGAAGGCCGGAGAGAGCATGTTCACATTATTGGGGGCCGACAGATCCGGCTCGGCCGCCATCGAGATGGCCCTCACGCTGTGCGGCGCCGAATACCGGCGGGTGGTTGCCAGTTCGTGGGAAGCGGGCGCGGGGCAGGACGAGCTGAAGCGCCTGAACCCGTTGATGCAGGTGCCGACGCTGGTTATCCCCGGCGGCGTGCTGACGGAGAGCGCGGCCATCCTCACCCACTTGGGCCTGGCCTTTCCGCTGTCCGGGCTGTTGTCTCAAGACGCCCTTGAACGTGCCCAGCAACTCCGGGCCCTGGCGTACCTCACCAGCAACTGCTACGCGTCCATCGGCCTGATCGACTACCCGGAACGGTGGCTCCCCGACGCCGGTCCTGATCAATTAGACCGCCTGGTCGCAGGCGCCCGGAGCAAACTCCACAGTCAGTGGGAGGTGTTCAGCGATGTGTTTGACAACCCGGTTGCCTGGCGTCCCGAGGCGCCCGGCGCCGCCGAAATCCTCGCCTGCGTGGTCAGCCAGTGGAGTGGGGCGCGGGAGCATCTGCGAACGTCCCGACCCGAGTTCCACGCGTCTTTGGTGGTCGTTGATCGCCACCCGGTCATCAAGGCAGTGCTGCAACGCCATGGCTGGTGAGCGTGTGGTCAGTTACGGCGACCATTGACTGCGCAGCTTCGCCGGGCTGATGCCCATGCGCAGCCGAAACGCCGTCGCCATGTGCGCCTGGGAGCTGAATCCGCAGGCATGGGCGATGTCGGCCAATCCTGCGTTTGAATCGCGCATCAGGCTCCGGGCTTTGGCCAGGCGTCGGTCGATCAGGTAACTGTGGGGGCTTTTCCCGGTGGTGTTCTTGAAGGCCCGCATGAAATAACCCTCGGACAAGCCCAGCATCTGCGCCATGGCCTGCACCCCCAGCGGGCCGTCGATGCCGGCGTCGATGAACTCATCGAGCCTGCGCATCCGGCTCCCGTTGATCCTGCCGTGCAGTGGCGCGTCGAGGGCGCTTTTGTCGTCGATCCGGTCAGCCAGGGCCAGCGCCCAGCCCTCCCAGTCATCCGCCGCCGAAGCCTGCAACAGCGCTGCGCGCATCTTCGTGACGAGGGCGATCGCCCGGGAATCGATGCGGTTGTTGAAGGGATGATCGCCCGTCAGAGCAAACCCGTCCGTGCGCAGCAGCCGCAGGTATTCACCGCCCGTGGGCGACTCCGACAACACGTCGCAACCGGCGGGCACAAACGCCAGGCCGTTGGGCACCGCGTCAAAGGGCTGCACCCGGTCGCTGCCGATGGCGTGCAGGCCACGCTGGCTTTCGAAAGCGAAGCCGATCGCTGCCTGGGTCGCCACATAGCGCGTGGCGTAAGCGGCGGCGGGGAGCAACTCAATCATCCACGGGCCTGCCTGGACACGGCGAACCGGTTCAGACGGGAGCGGGTGAGGCGGGCGTTTTGTCGGGCTCATGGCAGTCATAGTAATGAAGCGAGTAGGCAAAAGTCAGGTCAGTTTTCTGAAAGCCGGCGCGGCGAGCGTCTGCCTAGACTGGGCCAAATTTCCCAGGAGATCCCCCATGCACGGACTGACCCGCGACGATATCGAACAGGCCGCTCGGCAGGTGTACGAGGTCATGCCGCCGACCGCTCAATACCCGTGGCCGTTACTGGCCGAGCGGCTGAACAGCACGGTGTGGGTCAAACACGAAAACCACACGCCCACCGGTGCGTTCAAGGTGCGCGGCGGGATCACCTTCATGCACTGGCTCAAGCGTAGTTACCCGACGGTCAAAGGCATCGTGACGGCGACGCGTGGCAATCACGGTCAGAGCCTGGCGCTCGCCGCCACTGCACTGGGCTTGAGTGCGTTGATCGTGGTGCCGGAGGGCAACTCGCCAGAGAAGAACAACGCCATGCGGGCCCTCGGCGGCACGGTCATCGAATGCGGCCGGGATTTTGACGAAGCCCGGGAAGAGGCCGCGCGGCTGGCGGACCTGCATGGGCACTACCTGGTGCCGCCCTTTCATATCGAGTTGCTCAAGGGCGTGGCCACCTATGCTTTGGAGTTGTTTCTGGCCGCGCCGGATCTCGACACGGTTTACGTGCCCATCGGCTGTGGGTCCGGGATTTGTGGCGTCATTGCTGCCCGCGACGCACTGGGCCTGCAGACAAAAGTGGTGGGCGTGGTCTCCACCGAGGCAGCGGCCGCCAAGTGGTCGTTCGAGGAAGGCACCATCTTGCAAACCCCCTCGGCGAACACCTTTGCCGATGGCCTCGCCGTGCGCAGACCTGTTCCTGCGGCCTTCGCCATCTACCGGGCAGGGGCGCAGCGCATCCTCGCCGTCAGCGAGGCAGAAATCGCCGAGGCCATGCGCGTCTATTACACCGACACCCACAACCTCGCGGAAGGCGCGGGTGCTGCGGCACTGGCCGCGTTGATTCAGGAGCGCCGGACCATGGCAGGCAAAAAGGTCGGGGTGATTCTGTCCGGCGGGAATGTGGATCGGTCGGTGTATGCGCGGGTCATTGCCTGAAGCGGTAAGCGGCAAGCCACAAGCCACAAGCCACAAGCCACAAGCGGTTCAGCAGGTAGGCGTTCAGCGCGCCATTGGGTGAAAGATGTAAGCGTCGCTCGGTGAGTCAGCGAGGGGCACGGACTGACTGTGAAGATACGCCCTTAATGCCGGGTCTTCTGCCTTGATCTGCCAGGTTTGAGCCGTGGGACTGGTATTCACCTCGGCGCTTTCGCAGGCGGCAAGCAGCGTTTCGACCGAGGGCTGGTGAATGACCAGACCGTTGCCTTTCCAGCCGGCAACGGTCAGGCCCAGGGTTTCGCACACCGCCACTTTGCGGTGCGCATCGTCGCGGTCGGTCGCGCGTGATTGCTGAACCAGCATCGCCAACCCCTGATCCGACGCCAGCAGGCTGCCCTGCTGCCAGCTTTCGGGCGGGCAGTCCTTGGCTTGGGGTTTCAGTTCAATGAAAGGACTGATCTCCATCGGGTAGATCCGGCACACCAGCGGGCGCTCCAGGTACACCGAGCAGAGACCGTCTTTTTGCAGGTTCGGGCATTCAGGGATCGCATTGGCCGCCAGAATCACCGTCACCCGCAGCGTCCCTGAACCGCCTGACACCGGCGCGGATCGGCCGGCGTTGTACGCATATTCGGGTGAGTCGACAGACCAGAGTGAATCGTCGAATGCCTCAATCAATATCCCCACAGAGTGCCCGCGCTTGAGCCAGGTCACGGCTTCGGCCAGGGTCAAGGGCACGAAGCGGCCGCGACAGCATTCGCCACAGCCGACGCATTCGAATTGCACGTCCGCGTCTACCGCGAGGCCATGGGTTGTGGAGGGCGCTTCTGCTTCTTTGATATCCATGTGACCTGCATCCCTGTTCGCTGATCGGTGAATCATAACTGGATGTAAGTGATCAGTCAGCGGGATCGGCTTCAGACGGCAAGAGGCCCGTTCGGCACCTGCCATTCCACTGCGTCGCGTAAGGCCCGATGGACGAAAACGCCCCGATGTCCTGCAGGTCACTCCTCGGCTTCAGCTCATCCAGTTGCCGCCGTCGACGTTGTAGGTCTGGGCGACGACATAGTCGCTCTCGGCGGACGCCAGGAAGATCGCCATGCCGGTCAGGTCTTCGGCGGTGCCCATGCGGCCGTAGGGCACTTCCTCGCCGACGAGCCTCTTCTTCTCCCCTAACGGCCGGCCCTCGTGTTTGGCGAACAGCGCGTCCACGCCATCCCAGTGCTCGCCGTCGACGACCCCCGGGGCGATGGCATTGACGTTGATCCGGTGCTTGATCAGGTTCAACCCGGCGGACTGGGTCAGGCTGATGACGGCGGCCTTGGTCGCGCAGTAGACGCCCACCAGTGCCTCGCCGCGGCGCCCGGCCTGGCTCGCCATGTTGATGATCTTGCCGCCATGACCCTGAGCGATCATCTGCTTCGCCGCCGCCTGAAGGGTGAATAACGTGCCGGCGACATTGATGGAGAACAGCCGCTCGTAACTCTCGCGGGTGATCTCCGCGATCGGTGCCAGATCAAACAAGGCGGCGTTGTTGATCAGGATATCCAGCTTGCCGGTGGTGGCGACGACCGCCGCAATGGCAGCGTCGATGGACGTTTGATCGGTGACGTCCATCCTCACCGCGTAGGCACTGGCGCCCAGTTCGCTGGCCGTTTGGGTCGCGCGCTCCAGGTTGATGTCGGCGATGGCCACCGTCGCGCCTTCGCGAATGTAGGCTTCGGCGTAGGCCCGTCCGATCCCCCGGGCCGAGCCGGTGATCAGTGCGCTTTTACCTTCGAGTCGTTTCATTGAAAGAGTCATCCGTCATGCAGAGAGAGGCGGCAGATGCCTGCCGGCAAGGCGTTTATTGCTTCGGGTAACCGGCGCGCTTCATTTCCCGCACCGTCGTCGATTGCGCGGCCGCCAGGGCTTGCTCGACGGAGGTCTGCCCAGTGAGTGCGGCCGAGAAGAGCTTGCCCACGGACGTGCCGATGGCCTGGAATTCCGGGATGGTCACGTACTGGATGCCGACATAGGGCACCGGCTTGGCCGACGGGTGCGCCGGATCGGCGTGCTTCATCATCTCCAGTGTCACTTTGGCGAACGGCGCGGCCTTGAGGTACGCGTCGCTGTAGGTAGAGGTGCGGGTGCCAGGCGGCACGTTGGTGATGCCATCCTTCTGCGCCACCAGCTGGATGTATTCCTTGGAGGTGGCCCAGGTGGTGAAGGCCTTGGCGGCGTCTTTGTGTTTCGACGTTGCCGGAATCGCCAGGGACCAGGCGTACAGCCAGGATGAACCCTTGTCGGTGACTTCAACGGGCGCCGGCGCGAACCCCACGCTGTCCACGACCCGGCTTTGTTCTTTGTCGGTGGTGAACGAGCCTGCCACGCTGGCATCGACCCAGATCGCGCATTTGCCGCTGTTGAACAGCGCCAGGGTTTCATTGAAGCCGTTACTGGACACGCCGGGCGGCCCGTAGTTTTTAAGCGTGTTGACGTAGAAGTTGGCAGCCGCCGTCCATTCGGGACTGGTCAGCTGGGGTTGCCATTGCTCGTCAAACCAGCGGGCGCCAAAGGCGTTCGCCATGGTGGTCAGCAAGGCCATGTTCTCGCCCCAGCCGGCCTTGCCCCTCAGGCACATGCCGTACTGGCCCTGATCCGGGTGATGCAGTTTGGCGGCGAACTCGCCGAGCTGGGTCCAGGTCGGGTGCTCGGGCATGCTCAGCCCGGCTTGCTTGAACAGGTCGGTGCGGTAATAGGTCACCGTGCTCTCGCCGTAGAAGGGCAACGCATAGAGGGTGTCGTTGACCGACAGGCCCTGGCGCACGGAAGGGATGATGTCGTCGAGGTCGTAGCTGGCCGGCAGGTCCTTCATCGGCTCCAGCCAGTTTTTGGCGCCCCACAACGGCGTCTCGTAGGTGCCGATGGTCAACACATCGAACTGGCCGCCCTGGGTGGCGATGTCGGTGGTCAGCCGCTGACGCAGGACGTTTTCTTCGAGCACCACCCAGTTGAGCCTGATGTCAGGGTGCTGTTCCTCGAATACCTTGGAAAGCCGCTGCATGCGGATCATGTCGTTATTGTTGACGGTGGCGATGGTGATCGTCTCGGCAGCGTGACTGACGCCAGCCAGGGACAGACCGGCAGACAGCAGCAGCGCGTGATGGGTGATCTTCATGGTGATCTCCACTCCACGCCGGTGGCGCGGAATCGTTATTGTTGTTTTTGGGCTCTGCCGGTCGATCTGACGTGTCACTTCCGGGCAGCGGCGTGTCGATTACAGCAGCTTGCAGGCCCTGCAACAAACACGCTGAGGATGTGCCGCTGATGCTTTTTTAACCGGAAATGACAGTCCTGCGCCCGGCTAAAAAAGTATCAGCGCGCAGTGACACGCGAGGTGGAGCAGGGGGATGCAATGGGCGTATGGTGCGTCGATGCGTGCGCCAACAACGACAAAAAAGGGGCAGACCATGCCTGAAAGCCGAACCGCCTTATTCGAGCAGTTGCCTGCCGAGCTGGAAATCATCCTGCCGGCGCCCCAGCAGAGTTTCCGCTGGTACGAGCACGACTATCCCTATGCGCTCGCGCGCTGGAATCATCACCCTGAATACGAGATTCATCTGATCCGCAAAGGCAGCGGCAAACTGGTCGCGGGCGATTACATCGGCGCCTTCGGCCCCGGGCATGTCGCGCTGATCGGCCCTGATCTGCCCCATGACTGGATGGGCGACCTGGCGCCGGGGGAGCACCTGCAAGGCCGGGACGTCGTGCTTCAGTTTGACGGCGCTACGTTGCTCGCGCTACGCGAAACAATGCCCGAGTTGGGTGAATTGCAGGGGTTGTTTGACCGGGCCCGGCGCGGGCTGGAATTTACGGGCGAGACAGCAGCGCAAGCCGCCGAGCTGCTTGAAGGCATCGGCAGGGCGCAGGGATTGCCACGCCTGCTGCTCTTCCTTCAACTGCTCAACACCCTGAGCACCGCGCCGACCTGTGAAGCCCGCACGCTGGCGAGTTCGTGTTACGCGCCGGCACTGGATGCCAAAAGCGCCGAGCGCGTTCACCGGGCATTCGACTACCTGCAACGGGAACTCACGGGGGATATCAGGCTGTCGGTGATTGCGGAACGACTGCACATGAGCGAGCCGGGATTTTCACGGTTCTTCAAGCGCGCGACGGGCCACGGGTTCATCGACCTGATGCGTAAGTTGCGCATCCAGAAAGCCTGCCGGTTGTTGCTGCAGACGCAGATGTCCATCGCCGATGTCTGTTTTGAAGTGGGTTACATCAACCTGTCGAACTTCAATCGACATTTTCGTTACGAGATGAAGCAGACGCCGACGGATTATCGAAGAGGCACGGCAGTAACGTTGTTCAATCTGAATACCTCAGCGGTGTCCTAGCGCTGCTTTATTGGCTGATCGACCGGATCAGGCTTAATGGCGGCGGGGGGGGGGGGCAGGTGCTGGAAGGTGTTGGGGTCATGCGGAGAGCCGACATGGAGGCTGCTGACGTGAGTCAGCGCCGCCAAACGGTATTTTCAAGCTCAGGTCAGTGCCTGATTCACGCCTGTTCGTCTTGCTCGGTCGCATCATCGTCGTGCTTGAGCGCGGGCTTCATGCCTGGCTGCGGCGCGTGCACGGCATCCGGCGCGACTTCTTCGCCGTGGTTCTTCTTCTCTTGCTGCACTTTCTTGTCGTGGGCGACGTTACGTGGATCGGTCATGGGAATTCCTTGATCTGGCAGATAATTCGAATGCCCGCCGACGCAACACGTTGGCCGTGAGTATCGGGGCAAGATTTGGAGTCAGTGCCGGCCTCAGCGTTCAGTGCATTTCAATGCCGCGATGACTGGCCTGCAATCATTGCCCCGCGAAGACCGGCACGCAGGGCAGCCGATATCGCCAAAGGATGCCGGTGATCCTCAGCCCGCCTGCTGCGCGAATGACGAATGGGTGTAGCAGAACAGGCTGGAAGCCGGCTTCGGACGGCCATACAGGTAGCCCTGGGCGTAATTGCAGCCGCTGTTGGCCAGCCACGACGGCAGATGGGGCAGGTGGAATTCCTCGACGCCTTCAGCCGTGACTTGCATTTTCAGGCTGCGCGCCATGCCCAGAATCGCTTCGACCATGGGCAGGTGATCGGTCTGGCCGAGTTCAAAAAACGATCGGTCTATTTTGATCTTGTCGATGGACAGGCGGGTCAGGTGATACAGGCTTGAATAACCGATGCCGAAATCATCCAGCGCAACCGTAATGCCGTGCTCGTGCAACTTGATCAGGTTCTGCCGTGCCACGTCCAGGTTGCCGACCAGGGCCTCCTCGGTGATTTCGACTTCGAAGCGATGAAACGCAAATCGCTCCTGGCGCAGTTGCTCCAGCAACTGATCGGGAAACAGCGCGTCGGTCACCATGGCAGCGCTGACGTTCATGGACAAGCGCAGGTTCTCGTCCCAGCGATTGGCGGCGCGACAGGCTTGCCTGATCAGCGAGCGGGTCATGGCCGGGACCAATCCCAGGCGCTCAAGCACCGGAATGAAGTCGGCCGGAGTGGCGGTGCTGCCGTCGGCTTTGGGCCAGCGCGCGAGGACTTCAAAACCCACAACCTCCTGAGAAGGGAGCGCCACGATCGGCTGAAAGTAGGGCACGATTTCGTCTGCTTCCACCGCGCGTCTCAGTGCCAGTTCAAGGTCGGCCTGAGCCCGGCGCTGCTTTTCGTATTCGCTGTCATAAAAGTTATGGGTTGAACGCCCGTCTTTCTTGCCCCGGTACATGGCCGTATCAGCACAGTGCAGCAACGCCGAGGCATCCTGCGCGTCGGTCCACGACCGTGAAATACCAATGGTGGCGCCCAGGGCCGAAGGCTCAACGGCACCTGACAACGGCGCGCTGAGCGCAACCACTGCCGCTTCGGCGATCTGGCAGAGCTCAGTCTGGTGTTTGAAGTTGAGAAACAGCAGGCAGAACTCATCACCGCCCAGACGCGCCGCAATGCCGCCGTTATCGTCGGCGATGGCTTCGAGCCTGCGCGCAATCTCTACCAGCACCACGTCGCCGGCGGCGTGGCCGTGCTGATCGTTGACCGCTTTGAAGTGGTCCAGGTCGATGAGCATGATCGCCGCAGGCCGCCTCAACCCCAGCTGATTTCGAACCATCTCCATGAAGACGCGCCGGTTGATCAACCCACTGAGCGAGTCATAGGTGGCCAGGGTTTCAGTCTGTGCCTGTGCCTGCTTCAATCGATGGTAGCTCGACCGGGTGTTGGCGATCAGGCGTTTGAGCAGGATGGTCGGGATGATCAGCGAGATCAGGGAAAACCCCGTGGCGGTCAGGATGAATCGCCACCTTTCAGCATCCTCGAAGTCAGCGTCATAGGGCAGGGCGAGCCAGTCAATGACCCAGGCCTCCAGCTTGAATTCCCAAAGGACGGAGAGGCCAATCACAGTGGACAGAGCGATCATTATCAGTACGGGCAAGCGGCAGGCATTGCGGCGGTGCAGGTCAGTCATGGCAGGCCTCGCTGGGCCAGAAAGTTATATGCGGTGTCAGACTGCCATCATTGCATATAGGTTCGTACCGTTGATCGATGAATTGTGCCTGGATGCCGAACGGTGACTGGGTGACTGGGAAGGGACGCGTGACCGGTCGATGCGCAGATGGCGCGCGACAGAGCGCCTGCTCGCAAAACATGAATAAATCATCGGCTGCATGCTTTAAGGTGTCCCTCAAGGCCGACCGATGAGGGTTGGCCCCAGACGACTCAACCGCCAACAGGAGCCACCCCATGACCGATTCTCTGTACGACATTCCCCTGAAGCAAATCGATGGAACGCCCGCCAGTCTGGGCCAGTACAAGGGCAAAGTGCTGCTGGTGGTGAACGTCGCCTCCAAATGCGGGCTGACGCCGCAATACGAAGGGCTTGAAAGCCTTTACCAGGGCAAGAAAGAAGCAGGACTCGAAGTGCTGGGCTTTCCGGCCAACAACTTCAAAGAGCAGGAGCCTGGCAGCGACAGCGACATCCAGTCGTTTTGCTCGACCACCTACGACGTGCATTTCCCGCTGTTCTCGAAAATCTCCGTCGCCGGCGACGACACGCACCCGCTCTACCGTGAACTGACCGCCGCCCAGCCCGCTGCCACTGGCGACGGGCCGTTCCGTGAACGCCTCAAGGGCTACGGCATCGAAAGCGGCGCAGGCACCGAGGTGCTGTGGAATTTCGAGAAATTCCTGATCGGGCGAGACGGCAAGGTGATTGGCCGCTTTGCGCCGGATGTGACCGCAGATGACCCACGGCTGACCGCCGCCATCGACGAAGCCCTCGCTGTCTGACCCATGAATCGTCCGCTGTTTGTTTCTCTGGATGGGCCAAAGGGGGTGGGTAAAACCACCCTCCTGGAGGCAGTCACCCAGTCACTGAGGGCTGACAACAAGAAAGTGATCCGGTTGAGCGAGAGCAAAAGTGACCCCCACCGGGGTGAAACGATGGCCGTCGTCAACCGACTGGTCAGACACCCCGACCGGGATCTGGAGTGGGAGGTGTGTGAGCGTCTGGCGGCCAGCCGTGCCTGGATCTCCCGAAACGTCCTGACGAAGCAGCCCGCCGACAGCATCATCCTGATCGACCGCTGGTATCCCTCCGATGCGGCGTTCCGCCGCCTCGTCCCGTTCACAGAGATTCTGCAGTTGAACATTGACCAAGGCGTGCGCGTGCCGGACGTGCATGTCGGTGTCGTCACTGCGGCTGAGATTTCATGGGCGAGGGCAACCTCACGACGGCGTGGGTTGGGCAGTACGGTGATTCATACGCTGGACGAACACGCCGCTTGCACCGAGGCGTTTGAGCGGGCGGTGTCAGATAACGGCTGGGTGTTGTGCCGGAATGAAGGGCTGCTCGTAGACGCGACGGTGCAGGTGGTTTCCGAGGTATGCAACGCGCAAGCCACTAGAGGCTTTCGCTGCCCCGAGGGGCGAGGCTTGGATCTTTATTGATTGTTTAACGAAGGCGAGGTGCCAATGGCCGACAGCAATGAATACGTGGCGGACAGCATACGGACGTGGGTGTGGTCGGGCTTCTACACGCCTGAAGAGATGGATGAGATGGTCGATGACATCATTGACGATGACTGTGATGTACCAGCGCTGAAGGCGTTGATCCTGCCGGAGTGGCAACGCAAGCTCGACGCAGAGCGTGACTGGCCAGAGGTGACTGCCTGCGAGCGGCTCGATGCAGTGTTCTACGATCTCCATGAAGAGGGGATCTGTGCCCTGTCCAATGCGGGTTATACCTTGTCGGACGGATTCACGGAGGTGGCCGAAGCGATTCACCAAGCGCCGAACGATCATTACCACGGTTTTTGTTTTTATCACGGACAAGACGTGGAACGCGCTGTAGAGGGAGAAGCCCTGCTCATCGCTTTTGGCGCAATCGATGATGATCCTGCACAGAGTCTCAAGGTAGGGCACCGGTTGTGCAGCGTGTTGAAAGCCGCTGGCTTGGAAGTCTTCTGGAATGAAACCGTCGAGCAGCGTGTGGAAATTCACAACTTCAACTGGCAGCGCAGAGCGCCCCGCGACTGAACGGCGATCAATATCAGGAGATGCCCTTGAGCAAGAAACTGTTAAAGGCGGCCGCCCGAGGCCAGAACGAGACGTTGCTGAGCCTGCTGGACGGTGGCGCCGATATCGATTTTATCGACAAGATGCCCGGTCGTACGGCATTGATCGAAGCGGCCATTGCCGGCCATGTACACACCCTCAACCTGTTGATCGCCCGCGGCGCGAGCCTGGACAAGGCTGATAAGACCCTCGGGTTCACGGCCCTCGGCTGGGCCGCCGACAGAGGTGATCTTCACGCAGTGGACGCGTTACTGGTGGCTCAGGCGTCCGTCGATCTGACAGCCCACACCTATCAACAGACGCCTTTGATGCTCTCCGCCCGTGATGGGCACGCTGGTGTCGTGGCTGCCTTGCTGGCGGCCGGGGCCGATGTGCATTTACAAACCGGCAACGGTCACAATGCGCTGTCGATGGCTGATGCGCGAAACCACGCGGAAATCGTGGCGCTGTTGCAGCAGCACGGTGCGCTGACGCCTGTCCCGCCTGATGAGTATTCGATGCCTTGGCCCGCCGTGGCAGCGGACGGGTCAGATGTGGATGACAGCAACCCTGCAAGCGTCCTGCGTGGCTTCATCCTGGCCATGTATGCCTGGGAAACCGACTGCTACAGCCAAAAGCAACGCATCGATGATGGCGAGCTTGCCTGGTCGGTTATTCAGGCGGCGCAGAATCAAATAATCGAGCGTTTTTGTACGTCCAAGCCCCGTATTTACGGGCGCCTCGGCAGCTTCGGGTTTCCACCGGAGTATTCGCCCAAAGACGCACTGGTGAGTGTCGAGCGTGAGGCTCGCCGGGCGGTGATCATTACGCGGCAGGCGCCCAGTACGAGGCTGCGGTATGAGGTGCTGTTCGGCCTGACCCGCAAAGGTGATATCTGGCGCATTGATACAAAGAAGCGGCGCGGTTGGGGCGAAGCCGCTGATTGGGAAAGGTCGATACTGTGAGAGGAGCCTTGAAGCTGCCATGTTGATGGGAGTGATCCACACCAAAGCGAGCGCTTCGGCACGGATCACCCATTAACATCGTTCAGGCGCAACCGTCACAACAGCTCAACGGAGTGCGCCAGAGGCTTACGCCGAAGGCTTGAGCACAACCTTGGTCCAGCCGTCGTCGCGCTGATCAAAGTGCTTGTAGGCGTCCGGACCTTCGGACAGCTTCAGGCTGTGGGAAATGATCTGCGACGGCTTGGCACGGTCGTGGTGAATCAGCTCGGCAATGCGACGGTTGTACGCTTTGACGTTGGCCTGGCCGGTACGGATCTGCTGGCCCTTGAACCAGAAGGAGCCGAAGTCGAAGGCCATCTTGCCCTCTTTCGCCAGATCGCTTGCGGCGTTGGGATCCTGCGGTACGAAGACACCCACGACGCCGATACCGCCAGTAGGTTTGGTGGAGGCCACCAGGTTGTTCATCGTTTCGTGATTGGCTTCATGGCCATGCTTGTCGCAGCACTGATAACCCACGCATTCGCAGCCACGGTCGGTGCCCTTGCCGTTGGTCAGGTTCAGAATCTGCTCCACGGCCTGGGTCTGTGCCGTGTTGATCGGCGTCGCGCCCAGCTTGGCCGCCAGTGCCAGACGGTCCGGGTGGTTGTCGACCACAAAGACTTGCGACGCTCCCTTGATCATCGCCGCATGGGCGGCCATCAGTCCCACCGGACCTGCGCCGTAGATGGCGATGCTTTCACCCGGCAGCAAACCGGACAATTCCGTCGCGTGCCAGCCGGTCGGCAAAATGTCCGACAGCATGACGTAGTCGTCTTCTTTTTCCTTGGCGTCTTCAGGCAGTACCAGGCAGTTGAAGTCGCCATACGGCACGCGCAGCAGTTCAGCCTGGCCGCCCTCATAAGGGCCCATCTCGGCAAAACCGTAGGCGCCACCGGCACTGCCAGGGTTAACGGTCAGGCAGTAACCGGTCAGACCGCGCTCGCAGTTTTCGCAGAAGCCACAACCGATGTTGAACGGCAGGCAGACCATATCGCCCACTTTCACGCGATCAACTGCAGCGCCTACTTCGATGACTTCACCCAGGTTTTCATGGCCGAGAATCCGGCCCGTCTCGAAGCTGGTGCGGCCTTCATACATGTGCAGGTCGGAACCGCAAATGTTGGTCGTGGTAATGCGGACCAATACATCGGTGGCTTTTTCGATTTTGGCATCGGGAACGTTCTGAACGCTGACGTCGTAAGGACCGTTGTAAATAATGGCTTTCATGGGTTCTCCAGAACAATGAAATGCAGAGACGGATAGTTCGCCAGTTTTAGTACGACCGTACTGACCTGTCGTTCAAAGAGATTCGCCGCGAGTGACGAACGGTAAATGCTGGCAAAACGCTCTGGACCGCGGCTTGTGGCCCGCCCAAGCCGAAAAACGCGATTGCGTCTATGCAAGCCGCGGCAGCTCCACTAGGGTGAGTTCAGTCCTGTCCCCAACCCAATGTGACGGAGTGGAAATGAACATTCAGCTCAACAGCAAACGCGCACTGGTCACCGCTTCGACCGGTGGCATCGGTTTCGCGATTGCCAAAGGCCTGGCCGAGGCGGGTGCCGAGGTGGTCATCAATGGCCGCAGTGAAGCTTCGGTCGAGGATGCAATCGCTCGACTGACAAGTGCGGTCCCCGGCGCCACGGTGACCGGTGTAGCGGCAGATCTGAGCGATGCCAGTGGTGTTGAAACCCTGCTGAAGGGGGCCGGGCATATCGATGTGCTGGTCAACAACGCCGGTATCTATGGCCCCCAGGATTTCTTTGAAACGGAAGACGCGGTGTGGGACAGCTACTGGCAGACCAACGTCATGTCAGGGGTGCGCCTGAGCCGCGCATTGCTGCCGGCGATGGTGGCCGGGAAATGGGGCAGGGTGGTGTTCGTGTCGTCCGAGTCTGCACGCAACATCCCGGCCGACATGATTCACTATGGCGTCTCCAAAACCGCCCAGCTGGCATTGGCCCGTGGCCTGGCCAAGCGCGTTGCCGGCAGCGGCGTGACCGTCAACAGCGTTCTGCCGGGACCGACCTTGTCCGACGGCGTCGCCACCATGATGCAGAGTGAAGTGGAGCGCACGGGCAAATCCCTGGAGGAAGTGACCCAGGCCTTTGTGGCCGAGCACCGCCCCAGCTCGATCATTCAGCGTGCAGCCACTGTCGAAGAAGTCGCCAACATGATCGTCTACGTGTGCTCGCCCCAGGCATCCGCCACTACGGGCGCGGCGCTGCGGGTCGACGGCGGTGTGGTCGACGACATCCTTTGAGCCGCGTGGGCTATCTCGACAGCGGTTACAGGGACTGACGGTTAACGCCGGGCCCACTCAAGCAGACCGGCGTACATCTGACGAACTGTGGGCGTGGACTTTTAGTGGAACCGGCTTCAGCCGGGAAGGCGTCAGTTGTCACGCCGCAGGTTTGAGGGTGCTCGCGCAGGCCTCATCCCGGCTGAAGCCGGTCCTACGGAGGCAGACCGCGTGCATTCAGTCAGAGCTGAACGCGAGCGCCTTGTCATCGCCTGCTCGCAACCAGCAATGCCAGAAGATCCTCTGCCAGCACCGGTGGGCTGAGCAGAAAACCTTGAGCATAAGGGCAGTCCAGCTCCCGGAGCTGGTCGAGCTGGCCAGGCGTTTCGACGCCCTCGGCAACAATCGCCAGATCCAGTGCTTCGCCCAGAGACAGAATACTTTTGACGATGGCGACGCTGCGTTCATGTTTCATCATGCGGGTGACAAAGGACCGATCTATCTTGATGGCGTCGATGGGGTAACGGTCGATGTAGCCGAGTGAGCTGTAGCCGGTACCGAAGTCGTCCAGCGCAATCCGGATGCCCTGAGCGCGAAGGTCTTCGAGGGTCTTGGCAACGATCTCCGGTTCATGCAGGAACACCGATTCGGTGATCTCGATCTGCAAGGCGCGGGCATCGAATCCGGTCTCGGCGATGATCTCGGCGACCTGTAGGGCGAAATCTTTGCGGTTCAACTCGACCCCTGACACGTTGACGTTCAGCTTGATACTGTCCGTGCCGGTCGCGGCAGCCCACTTCTTGACCTCGCGACAGGCGTTGCGCATCACCCACTGGCCAAGATCGCAAATGACGCCAATGTCCTCGGCCACGCTGATGAACACATCAGGGGCGATGATACCCAGGGTCGCGTGGCGCCACCTCACCAGTGCTTCAACGCCGACGATCGTTTCAGTGGTGATGGAAAATATCGGCTGGTACACCAGGTAGAACTCATCGCGAGTGATCGCGTGCTTGAGGGCGTTCTGCATCACCAGCATGTCGATCGATGCCTGGCGCATCGAGAGGTCGAAGACGGCCCAACTGCCACGGCCTTTCTTTTTCGCGGCGTACATGGCCACGTCCGCATCCCGGATCAGGTCTTCGGCGGTGGTGTGCTGTACGTCCAGCGTCGCGATACCAATGCTGCAGGAGATAAAGAGTTGTTGCCCGTCGATGGCGGTCGGCAAACTGAGTGCGTGGGTCACTCGCTTGGCAGTCTCGATCGCCTGTTCCTGATGGCCTTCGTCGGTCAGCAATATCGCGAACTCGTCTCCACCGATGCGGGCGATCACCGCCGTGGGATCAATGCACTCGCTCAAGCGTTCTGCAACGCTTTTGAGCAAGATGTCGCCCGCATGATGCCCCATGCCGTCGTTGACGTATTTGAATCGATCCAGATCCAGATACAACACCGTGGCCGCGCCGGGATTACCGGCGTTCCCCCTGCTCAAGGCCGAATGGATGCGGGCCATGAAGTAACCGCGATTCTTGAGCCTCGTCAGTTCGTCATGGAACGCCGCGTAGGAG
The DNA here is from genome assembly GCF_050268485.1 of Pseudomonas sp. NPDC078416. Taxonomy (NCBI): domain Bacteria; kingdom Pseudomonadati; phylum Pseudomonadota; class Gammaproteobacteria; order Pseudomonadales; family Pseudomonadaceae; genus Pseudomonas; species Pseudomonas sp. NPDC078416. Next base: position 20,959 of record NZ_JBNNGV010000003.1, read on the forward strand.
AGTTCGTCCTGAATGCGCTCCCGCTCGATCAGCCGCGACTCGAGCGCCACGCGCTCCTCACGGTCAAGCTGGGCCTGGCGAAAGTTCTGCTCTGCGTCTTTACGTTCTGTGATGTCGCGCTGCACGGAAACCCAATGGGTGAACCAGCCTTTCTCGTTGGCGACCGGCACGATACTGAGCTGCACCCAGAACTTGGTCCCGTCGCGACGCGTGTTGATCAGCTCGACCTCGACGGGATCCCAGCGCTGCAGCGCCTCCCTGATCTGCTGGAGCGTGGCACGGTCAGTCTCGGGGCATTGCAGAATCCGCGGCGTCTTTCCCATGACCTCTTCGAGGCTGAAACCGGTGGTGGTGAGGAAGGCCGGATTGCAATACACGATGCGCGGTCCGGGCAAATCGATGGGTTCTGCTTCCGTGATCAGGATGGCGTCCTTTGCGTTGACCACCACCGACTCCAGCAAGCGCAGGCGCTCGATGACCGCCGATCCGCCGACCGCAGGTGTAGGGTTCGTCTTGAGGGAGTCGTAGAGATCGGCAGCATGGGTTTGCACGCCATAGATGTGCGCGGCGCTGAGTCTTTTATGGGGAAGCGGGATCGTCATCAAGACCGCCCCGGTCAGGGCAGCGTCGCCGTCTCGAATGGCAACGCAGACCAGCGACTCGTTGACCACTCGATCCAGTCCGGCCGGCAGCGCTGCGTCAGCGGGCATGGCCTCGCCAACGTCGACCACGTCGCCGTAGGACAACACCATCTTTAACCAGCCACCGGTGATTTCGTCTGCACGCACCTCCGGCGCAGTGCCGTAGGTCGCCACCGTGCGCCACTGCTCTTCGTCTCGCAAAATCAGGATGGCGCCCGTCGCTCCCGTCAGGTGGGAAGCCGCGTCGAGGAAATGACCCAAAACTTCATGATTCTTCAAACCGAGGTGAGCCTTGGCGGCCATGTGCATTACCTGAAAAAAGGGGACGAAGTGCCAGGCGGTGATTCGACACGCGCAAAGATCGTGAACCTGGAGCGGCTGGGTGGGAGAACTGCTGCACCTTCAAGCCGGTAGCACTTTCGGTATCGGCGTGTTTACGAAGTTCAACAGGACAATGTGGGAACGATTTGCACGTCAGTAGGCGATCACCCAGTGAGGCTTTCCCATGGTCTCGCCATGCCCTGGTGGTGCGCCGACCCGCACGGAATGTCGCTCAATGGCGCGGCGGGAGCGACGACACTACCACGGGCTGGACAGGCAAACCGAACGTATCAGCAGGGACTTGCTCTTCGCACAGAAGGTTCAAACTTGTACAAGATTAAATAAATGTACAACCTTGCCTAAAGTTTATCGCAACTGCTGCCGATCGATTATCTGAAACGTTAAATCAAAGACGAGCACCCGTGAGTCTGGCCTGAGCGCGCCTCTGTTTGAGGCGTCTCATAAACAGTGAGCAGCGGTTGCCTATCGCTTTCAGGGAAGGAGCCCCGCCCACTCAACATCATTTTTTGCGGACCTGCCCCATGAACAATAAATCCAATGCGACTGCCGAACTTGCCCAGACCGGCGCCGACCTGAACTCCCTCCTCAGCGCTATCGACCGCTCCCAAGCCGTGATCGAATTCGATCTGCAGGGCAATGTGCTGTATGCCAACCAGAATTTTCTCGATTGCATGGGCTACGATCTCGAAGAGATTCGAGGGCGCCATCACCGGCTGTTCTGTATGCCTGACTATGCGACGAGCAAGGAATACCTGATGTTCTGGGAGAAGCTGGGCACCGGCAAGTTTGACGCCGGCCAGTACCAGCGTCAGGCCAAGGACGGGCGGCAGATCTGGCTGCAGGCCACCTACAACCCGGTGATGGACAACAACGGCAAGCCATTCAAGATCGTCAAATTTGCCAGCGATGTCACGCAAGTGCGCAATCGCAATGCCGAGTGGGAAAGCAAAATCGAGGCGATCGAGCGCTCCCAGGCATTGATCGAGTTCACACCTGAAGGTTACGTGTTGAACGCCAACAGCAAGTTCCTCTCGGCCATGGGCTACACCCTGGAAGAAGTCGTGGGCCAGCATCACCGCATGTTTTGTGAACCCGAATACGCGGCTTCCCTGGCGTACCGCGAGTTCTGGGAGAAACTCGGCAAGGGCGAGTACGACGCCAACGAATACAAGCGCCTGAACAAAGACGGTCAGGATGTCTGGATTCAAGCGTCCTACAACCCGATTCTTGACGCCCAAGGGCAGACCTACAAAATCGTCAAGTTCGCCACAGACGTCACCGAGACTAAACTTCGCACGATGGAACACGAAGGCAAGGTCAACGCCATTAACCGCGCCCAGGGCGTGATCGAGTTCGACCTGAGCGGCAATATTCTCTCGGCCAACGCTAACTTTCTGGATCTGGTGGGTTACCGGATGGAGGAATTGAAAGGCCGGCATCATTCGCTGTTTTGCGAACCCGAATACGTCAAGACCACGCCCTATCGTGAGTTCTGGGGCGCGCTGAGCAGCGGCAAGTTCTTCACCGGGCGCTTCATGCGCATCAGCAAATACGGTCAGAAAATCTGGATTCAGGCCACGTATAACCCGGTTTTCAATGCCGTGGGGCAACCGTACAAGGTGGTCAAGTTTGCCACCGACATTACCGCGCAGGTTGAGCTGGAAGAAGCCATTGAAGCCAAGACCCAGGCGATGGATGAGTCCGTCACGCGGCTGATGGAGGCCATCGCCGAAGTGGTCAAAACCACTGGCGACGCCAACGATCAGGCACGCATTACCCAGGATGAAGCCCAGCGCGGTTCCCAGACCCTCAACGAGGCGTCCGCGGCGATGGACACCATCGGCAAATCGGCAGAAGACATCCAGGAAATCATCGAGGTGATCAGTACGATCGCCGGCCAGACCAATATGCTCGCGTTCAACGCCGCGATTGAAGCGGCGCGGGCGGGTGAACATGGTCTGGGCTTTTCAGTGGTGGCCGACGAAGTGCGCAAGCTGGCGGAGAAGTCCTCCCAGGCCACCACCAAAATCAACAAATTGATTCAGGAGACGGTCCGCCGCATCAATTCCGGCAGCGAGATATCCCGCAGCGCAGGCAGCGCGTTCGAGCGGATCGTTGCCGGGGTCGAGAAGACCAATGGTGCGATGACGACCATCGGCGCGGCCACTCAGGAACAGCACCATCTGGCTGAGCGGGTCGCTGAACTGATCGGCGAGCTCAACCGCATCAAGCTGGCGACCGGTCTGGGCAAGGGCTTGAGCGCCCCGGGCCAGGTTGAAAGCCTATGAGCGACGCCCTGGCTTTTGGGGTAGTCAAGCTGGGCGGGCTGGAAGTCGCCATTGATGCCCAGGCACTGGAGCAGGTGATCAACTGGCCCAGCCGGCTGCAGCCTCACCCGCTGCAAGGTGGTGCCTTGCTCGGCATGTTCAGCCTGCGCGGGAAGGCGCTGCCACTGATCGAGCTGCGCTCATTGCTCGGTGAGCATGACCTCTCCCGGCACGACCCGCTGGAGATGGTTGCCATCGTCAACCATCAAGGCCGGCGCCTGGGCATTGCGGTCAGCGGCGTCAGTGACGTGATGAAAGTCGAGGCGCGAAACCTGTGCCGTCTCGGCGGAGAGGGCACCGCGGTTGCGCTGCTGCCGGAACTTGCGATGCTCGAAAATGAGCGAATGATTTACCGGCTCGATCTGGATGCGCTGTGTGGTTTGCCTCAGGTGATGACGGCGCACTCTGGGGACGAGGGCCACTCGGTGCAGACCCAGGATCAATCCCGGGCGCTGCATCACTTGTTGTTGTTTGAGTGCGAAGGAAAGCGCTATGCCGTGGACGCGAAAGCGATTACCGAGCTGGTGGATCGACCGGACATGCTGCCCAGCAAGCTGGGGGGCGACTATTGCCTGGGCGTGGTCAACCGACGTGGCGTTGATGTGCCTGCGTTGAGCCTGAACCGGGTACTGGGCATTGATTGCCCGGCGACGGCGACGGCGACGGCGCAGGCCCGGAACCAGTTGCTGGTATTGACTTCGCGAGAAGGCTACAGCGTCGGTGTGGTCTATGACCGAATGATCTCGATCGTGCGCAAGCGTCCTCATGAAATCCTGCCGTTGCCCCGCTATGGGTTGCGAGAGCCTGCGCTGTTTGCCGGGGTTGTCGGGCTGGAGAACGGAGAACAGGCTTTATTGCTTGAACACAGCGCGTTGCTGGAGCGCAAGGAGACCCTGAGTTTTGCCAGGATCTATCAAACCAGTCCGCCCAATCAGGAAACGTTGGGCTCTCGTCTGGCGCAGATGAGCCAGACGTGCCTGATGTTCCAGGCCGCTCAGCCGTTCGTGGTGCCGCTGGATCAAGTCTTGGAAATCCTGGATATGCCCGAGCACTTTGTCCGGTTTGCGCAACAGGAGACCCATTTGCTGGGCAGTTTCAATCTGCGTGGCGAGCAGATTCCGCTGGTCTGCCTGAGCAGTCTGGTCGCCGGCACAACGCCTTCCGGCAATACGCTGGAGCGGGTACTGCTGGTCAAGGGCGAGTTGAACAGTTTCGGGCTGGTGGTCAACCGGACCGACTCCATAGAAACCTTCACCCACCCGGCCTCCGAGCATCCCGAGGGTTGGGAGCAAAGCGTGCGCGTCAGGGGGTCGATCAACGACCGCATGCGCAGCCTGGTGAGTATCGGCAAGGGTGATCAGGTGCGCTGGATGACACTGATCAATCTGAGCAACGTGGTCAAAGGGCTGGAAAAGGCCGAGGCTCAGGAAGACACCCAACGCCGCGCCGGCTGAGCCTGATACGTTCAGGCTCAGCTGTCGAGTTCCATCGATGAAGACACCCGTTCGCAGTTTTAGAGACTTCACTCATTCCGATCTACCCGTCGCTCAGACGATGTTGAACAGCGGCTGGCCGTATTCAACGGGCTGACCGTCTTCGACCATGATCGCCTCAATGACTCCGCTGCAGGTTGCCTCCACTGTATTCATCATTTTCATGGCTTCCACGATGCACAGGACGTCGCCTTTTGCGACGCACTGGCCAATCTCGACAAACGCTGCCGAGGTCGCTGATGATCTGCGGTAGAACACACCCACCAGCGGGGCCGAAATAACGGTGCCGGTATTCGTCGGCTCCGCCTGTTCGGGCAAAGGCACTGGTGGGTGCTGTGCAACCTGCCGCGCAGAGACCGCGGGGGCATCGTCGACGGCTTTATGGTCACGACGAACACGGACCCGATTGTTGCCTTCTTTTAAATCGATCTCCGCCAGGCTTGATCCCTCGATCAGCTTGATCAGATCTTTGAGTTTTTCAATGTCCACGGTGCTTCAACCTTGTGTAATGGGCAGCGTCTCGAACAGGGCTCGGCCGTCGTACCGGATTATCTGAGCAGATTGCCCCTGGATGTCTCACGCAACGTGAGAATAGCCAGCAGTGCACAGACCGCAGCGCCCGCCATGAAATAGCCCGGTACCAGTAGATTGCCTGTCTTGGTGATGATTGAAGTGACCACGTAAGGGGTGATGCCACCGCCTAGAATTGCGCCCAGGTTGATGCTGATCGCCATGGCCGTGTAACGCACACGTGTCGGAAATTGTTCCGCGTAAGTAGGGTATCCAACCGATTGAACGATCGGCATAGGCAGAGTGGCGACAAACATCGCCAGTGCAGCGATCCAGAGGCTACCGCTGTCCATGAGGATCATCATGGGTATCACCAGAATGGCGTAGCCCAGGAAGCCGATGCTCAGTGCTTTCCTGCGACCTATGCGGTCTGACAAACCACCCCAGAACGGCATCATCGCCGCCATGCACAGGCCGATCACTGCAATCACCCAGTAGACTTTGGATTTGTCGAAATGCAGGTAGGTCGTGAGGTAGATGTTCATGAACACCATCCCGATGAAGTAACCCGCATTCTGCGCAGAGGCGAATACGATGACCCGGAGCAGTGCCGGCAGGTTTTTACTGAACACCTCTTTGACCGGCGCAGCCGGTGGCTTCTCCTTTTCCAGGAAGGCTTTGAATTCCGGTGTTTCTTCAACGTTGTGCCGCATGTAAAACGAAAACATCACCAGCGGGATGGAGAGGAAGAACGGTATACGCCAGCCCCATGCCTGTAATTGCTCGGCACTGAGCAGGCCCGTGGTGATACCGCAGACAATTGCGCCGGTGGCGCCACCCACGGCAACGCCCAGGGGGGTGAATGAACCGAAAAAACCGCGTCGTCCGTTTGGCGAAGATTCCGCCACAAATGCCGCTGCGCCTACCACTTCGCCACCGGCGAAGAAGCCTTGAAACAGTCGCAGCAGCACCAGCAGGACAGGGGCCGCGAGGCCGATTTGTGCGGTGGTGGGCAACACGCCAATCAGCGCAGTGGCGGTGCCCATCCCGATTACGGTGCTGAGCAGCACCCGACGTCGACCGATACGATCAGCAAGACGACCTAGCAGCACGCCGCCTATCGGGCGGATGACAAACGCTATGCCGAACACCGCCAACGTGGCGAGGAGGGCGGCGGCGGCGTTGTCACCGGGAAAAAACAAAGGCGCGATGATGGTCGCCATGTAGCCGTAGATGCTGAATTCATAGTATTCAACGGCCGTGCCGGTGGCCGAAGCCAAGGCTGCGCGCTTGGCAATGACGGTCGACTGCGTTGCGCTGGCGGTGGCGTGTGAATCGACCTCTATGTGCGGCAAGTGCGTTTCAGACAGAACACGAGACATAAATACCTTCCACTCTGGCCGATGGCCAAAAGAGTTATGTGGCAGAGGGGCCTGCCTTGAAAGTGACGTGCTGAGAACCTACAGTGCACCGTTCATCCGGGCCTTAACGCCTGGAAGTTTCATGGTTGCCTGATCTGCGCTCAGACGAAGTTTTAAGCTCGGCAGTTAAAACGAAGGGTTTGAATCACGGGGCATGGCTGTTTCCTTTTTATTATGTTTAAACGGCGTGGGCGGGTACTGAAGTGTTCCTGCGGGTGGGTGCTTGAATGGTGACACCGTCTTTGAGCAACGCCTGCCGGATCGCACGGGCAAACGCTGCCGCACCAGGCTGGTCGCCGTGTATGCAAAGCGTGTGTGCGTTAACCGGTATCCAGGTCCCTTGGCGGGTGCGCACCTGGCCTGAATGCAGCATGCTCATGACTTGATCGATAGCATCGTGGAGGTTTTCGATCATTGCACCGGGTTTGCCCCGGGGCGTCAGTGTTCCGTCCTCCTGGTAGCTGCGGTCGGCAAACACCTCCTGTGCCACGCTCAAACCACAGGCGTGGGCCGCAGTGATCAAGGCGCTTCCCGACAAGCCAAAAAGAATCAGGCCCGGATCGATGTCCTTGACTGCCCTGCAGATTGCGTCGGCAGTGGGGCGGTGTACCGCTGCGAAGTTGTAAAGCGCACCGTGGGGCTTGACGTGGCGCAGTTCTACGTTGGCCGCTTTGGTAAAGCCCAGCAACGCACCGACTTGGTAAACGATGAGTTCGTACACCTCATCCTCGGACAGGGTCATCATCCGGCGACCGAAACCTTGCAGGTCGTCAAAGCCGGGATGGGCACCGATTGCCACACCCAGCCTGGCTGCCAGCGCCACGGTTGAGCGCATTGAACGCGAATCCCCGGCGTGAAAGCCGCAGGCGATATTGGCAGAGGTCAGGTGGGGAAGAATCGCCGCATCGTCGCCCGCGCGGTAAATGCTGAAACCCTCGCCAAGGTCGCTGTTGAAATCTATTTCAGGCATTGAAGGCCTCCATTGCTTTAAGCCTGCGAGCGCGGGTGAGCAGCAATGCTTCGGCGGCGGTTAAATCTATAAGAGAGAACCGCAACTTATCGCCCGGCAGCAACTGCGCCAGCCGGGGCAGATCAACGCTGGCTACTTGGGCGATCCGTGGGTATCCGCCGGTCGTTTGTCGGTCTGCCATCAAGATCACCGGCTTGCCGCTGGGTGGCACCTGTACGGTGCCGAACGCAACACTCTCCGATAACAGCTCTTTGGGCGATGACAGCGTCAGCGCCTTGCCATCGAGTCGGTAACCCATACGGTCCGAGTCACCGCTCAAGGTGTAGTCATGGTTCACGAAGTGCTCTTGGGACTCGGCGCAAAAGTCCATCCATTCTCGACCCGCTATCACTCTTATCGGCTCGCAGTCGACCGCCTCATAAAGCCCAAAGCTGGAGCGGGGATTAAGGCGTCGCGGATTGGCAAACGATGAGCATATGGGAATCAAATCGCCGGCCTGCAGCGCGCGGCCGCGCAGCCCGCCGAACCCGCCCCGGGAATAGGTGCTGGTGCTGTTCATCAGCGGTTGCAGCAAAAAGCCACCGGCCACCGCCAGGTAACTGCGGGCGCCCTGTCGCCGTTTGCCGAAACTCAAGACACTGCCTGGAGATACCCGCGCTGCTACGCCGGGCCTGAGCGGAAGTGCATCCAGCTCGGCACCGAGGTCGGCGCCGGCGAGCGCAATCACGGCTTTGGCCTGAAAGTGCAACGTCGGGCCCTGGAGGGTCATTTCCAGTGTGCTGAAGGTGCGAGGATTGCCAACCAGGAGGTTGCACAGGGCATGCGCATCCTCATCCATCACACCGCTCACGGGTACGCCCCAATGCTGGAACCCGTGCCTTCCGGTGTCCTGGAACGTTGAGAGCAGGCCGGGTTTGATTACCTTGATGGTCACTTCGCGTTCTCCCCAGCCAACAGATCAAACTCATGTCGGGTAATGGGTATAAATCGAATCTGGTCGCCGCCCTGCAAAAGACACGGCGGCTCACTCAGCGGGGAGAACATCGGCAGCGGTGTGCGACCTATGAGGTTCCAGCCGCCAGGAAGATCAGCCGGGTAAATCACACTTTGTCGGTTGGCGATGCCGATGCTGCCCTGCCTGACCAGCGTGCGCGGTGTCGTGCGACGCGGCAGCGACAGGGCGCTATCGTGCATACCGATGTAGGGATGGCCGGGCGCGAAGCCAACCATCAACACATCCAGCCAGTCGGCCGTGTGAGCGGCGACGACTTCGTTGGCGGTCAGGCCGCAGGCCTGCGCGATGTCTTCAAGGTCCGGGGCATATTCCGTGTCGTAGCACACGGGAATGTCGAGTCGGTTGCCGATCGTTGCGCGAGCATCGTGTGCGTCGTTGAGACGCTTACACACAAGTGTGCAGATCGATTCGTAAGGCGACGCACCGGGGAACAGGCTGGCAACTGACTCTGGAGAGTAATGAATGCCGACGGTCACCATCGCAGATACAACATCCGTAACGCCCAGCAGTTGGCCTTGAGCGCTCAGGGCACGTAATTGACTGCCGACTGAGGCGGCCTGGCGGTTGAGGTCAATGGAAAATACGCTACCCAATACCAGGATCACGCAGCGATCACCGCATGGCTCGAACTGCCATTTAGCGGGGGAAATAGGCGCCCTTGGCGGCTCATCCAAAATGCGACCGAGCTCGGACATAGTGTTCTCTATCCTCATGCGGCAGGCTAGGCATCGGCCAGGCGCGCGCAGCGAGACAGAGAAAGCACGAGCTTTCACAGGTATCGGGCGCTACTCAGCAAGGCTTCACGGCTTGATGGCGCGCCGTCGCTCTACAGGCGACGGTCGCTTGAGCAACAGATTACTTAGCGAACAGCTGACTCATATCCTTGAACGCCTTGAACTCCAGAGCGTTGCCGCACGGGTCGAAGAGAAACATGGTGGCCTGCTCGCCTACCTGGCCTTTGAAGCGAATGTAGGGTTCGATCACAAACTGCGTGCCGCGCGCTTTCAAGCGTTCTGCCAGGGCTTCCCATTGCGCCCACTCCAGGATGATGCCGAAGTGCGGAACGGGTACGTCGTGACCGTCTACCGGGTTGCTGTGCACGCTTTCCTGGGAAGCCGTCTTGGGGTGCTCATGGATGACCAACTGATGGCCATAGAAGTCGAAGTCTACCCAATGGTCGCTTGAGCGACCTTCGGAAAGACCGAATACCTCACCGTAGAAGTGGCGTGTGGCGGCCAGATCGTAGACGGGAATTGCCAGATGGAAAGGGGAGAGGCTCACGGTGAATTCCTATTGATTTGTTTTGATCTGAATCAATTCTTATCCGGAAACCCTGCGGTTGAAAGCGCATATTCTGTGTTCTGAGCACGAATAATTTCGATGAGTCGCGGGGTTTTAGAAGGTTTAGCACCATCGTTGTTCATGTCGCACCATAAAGGCTCGCTTTGCGGCTGAAATGCACGTGTAACCAGGATTGACTATTCGAACGATGCATGTGTGCGAACGGCATTACACTGCACCAAGAACGCAGCCTCGGAAGACATTGAGCAGCGCTTTGCATGCCCGCGACAGGCAGTCCGTATTCGGCTCTACGGTGATGAAGCCACGCGTTGGCAGCCCTATGCCGCAGGAGACTCAACGCCGCGCCGGCTGAGCCAGATACGTTCGGGGGCTTGGGTCGGGTCGTCGTTTACTGCGGCCTGGCTTTCGGCTCTCCCTGTCCGATTTGCCAGACATAGGGTGGCTCGGTGCCGTTGATACTCCAGTCACCGACGATCCTCGCTTTGTAAATAAGCGGGTTATGGGACGCGACGGTACGTGCGTTACGCCAGTGTCTATCCAGTGCTTTGTTGATGCTGATGCCTGAGGCGCCGAGCGCATTAAACAGGTCGGTCGCTGCCCGCAGAATAAGGTCAGAAACAACGACCTGTGCTTTCGCCGTTTCGATTTCCGCTGCAATGTTCGCCGTTCGCTCTGCCTCGGCATTGCCCGAAAAGCGAGCTTCATAGGCTTGCTGCAAGGGCCTTGCAGAGCGAAGGGTGGTGGCCTGTGCAGCGTAGACCTGCGCGGAAATCTGACCGACCACCTGCTGGATCTGAACATCGGCGCTCACGCGGGTGGCATTGCCGTGGCTGTAAACACGCGTGCGCTCGCGGATCTGCTGGGTAATGTCGCGTTCTATCGCCCGACCTGTGCCCGCCAACACGGCGAGCAATACCAGTTGATAGAACGCGGTTTGATATTTGAAACGGTTTTCGAAGGGGATGATGTGTGTGGCGGGAACCGGAACATTAGTGAACACCGAGGTCCCGCTGCCCGTAGTGCGTTGTCCAAAACCGTCCCAATCATCACTTTGCTGTACACCGGCGTGACGGGCATCCACCACTGCAATGATGTCCGCACCCGTGTCTGAGCGCTGCGCGTATACGTCGATCCAGTCAGAAAATAGACTGCCGGTGCTGTAGTATTTTTTTCCGCTTAAAAGAAACTGCGCTCCGTCCGGAGTCGCTTGGGTGATGACTTCACCGAGCTTTACATCGCCTGTTTCTGTCCAGGCGTTACCCACTAAATCGCCTTCAACGAAGCGCTTAAACCATGTGTCGCGTTCAGGCGTTGCAGGCGAATTCAGTTGATCTTCCGCGAAGGCAAAATGGCCGCGCAGAGATTGCGGAATGTTTGAGTCGGCTTCGGCCAGTTCGATCAGCAACTGGAACAGTTGCTCAACAGACGCGCCGGCGCCGCCATATTCTATGGGCACTCGGACAGCGCCGAACCCCGCCTGCTTGAGCCACTTAATAGGTTCGTAAGGGAGACTTCGAGCGTTTTCTCGCTCAACGGTGCCCGCTGCAATGTGCTGGAACAGCGGCCGAAAACGATTAGCCAGTGCTTCGTAGTCGGTACCCAGAGAAAGCGGATTGTTTGGCGTGTCAGGCATGGGGAAATCCCGTGATGATGAAAGCTGTCCGGTGCTGGCGGCTGTGATACACCCGCTTTGCATGCTCCATGCCGAACGATATCGCGCCGATTATTCTCGGTGAATCCGTTGAATGAGCGGGCACAACTGTTGATGCATCAACGGTTGTGTTGTTTCGCTGGCTGTCTTGCGACAGCGTTTCGCAGCGTGCGGGAAACACAACTGTTTGCCTGGAAACACCTGTTCAGCAAAACGTTGTTTGCCGACAGGTCTAAATCCCGTGACCCGGTCGCTAACCCTTTGAAATGGCTGTAAATAAACAACTGGCACAGTTGCTGCTATTTCCACTTCAGGAAGGTGTTCAAACCGTACCTGGCGACCACGCCGGGCGGCTCCCTTGCTCTATCTGGAGATCGGTAGATGAGTCAGAACGCAATCAAATTCGCATACTGGGTACCAAACGTCAGCGGCGGTTTGGTCGTCAGTAAGATCGAACAACGCACCCACTGGGGCATCGAGTACAACCGCAAGCTGGCGCAAATTGCCGAGCAATCGGGCTTTGAATACGGGCTCACGCAAATCCGTTTCACGGCCGGTTACGGCGCCGATAATCAGCATGAGTCCGTTGCGTTCAGCCATGCATTGCTGGCAGCGACCGAGAAACTCAAGGTGATCGCCGCCATCCTTCCCGGGCCCTGGACGCCCGCCGTCGTTGCCAAGCAACTGGCGACGATCGATCAACTGACGGCCGGCCGTGTGGCGATCAACATTGTCAGTGGCTGGTTCAAAGGTGAATTCCAAGCCATTGGTGAGCCATGGCTGGAGCATGACGAGCGCTACCGTCGTTCGGAAGAGTTCATCCAGGCGTTGAAAGGCATCTGGACAACCGACAATTTCACCTTCAAAGGCGATTTCTATCGCTTCCACAATTACACATTGCGTCCGAAACCGATTCAGCAACCCCATCCTGAAATCTTTCAGGGCGGCAGCTCCCGCGCCGCCCGCGACATGGCTGCACGGGTGTCTGACTGGTACTTCACCAATGGCAACACGGTAGAGGGCATCAAGGCGCAGGTGGATGATATCCGCGCGAAGGCAGCGGCCAACGGGCATTCCGTGAAGATCGGGGTCAACGCCTTCATCATTGCTCGCGAAACCGAAGAGCAAGCTCGCGCGGTGCTTCAGGACATCATCGATCAGGCTGATCCTGAAGCCGTGAATGCGTTCGGCGATGCGGCAAAACAGGCCGGTAAGGCCAGCCCTGAAGGCGAGGGCAATTGGGCCAAGTCCACGTTTGAAGACCTGGTTCAATACAACGACGGGTTTAAAACGAATCTGATTGGAACGCCGAAACAGATTGCGCAGCGCATTGTGGCGTTGAAAGCCGTAGGCGTGGATCTGGTGCTCTCGGCATTTCTGCACTTTCAGGAGGAAATCGCGTATTTCGGTGAACACGTACTGCCGCTGGTACGCGCGCTGGAGGCCTCACATCACACCGTTTCTGCTGCTCAAAGCGCATGAGGTACGGGTCACAAACCACAGGATCAGCGCGGCGGCGCTGATGCAAGCGCCCAGCAGGCTCACCGCAAACCATCCCCAGCGCGCATAGGTCTGGGTTGCAGCCACGGCGCCTGATGCGCTGCCGATCGAGTAGAAACACATGTAAGCCCCGACCATTCGACTTTGAGCATCGGGGCGCGCCGCAAAGATCAGGTTCTGACTGGTGACATGGACGGCCTGGACAGCGAAGTCGAGCAGGATCACGCCGCAGACGAAGGCCAGCAGTGACGTCTGCGCAAAGCTGATGGGCAACCAGGAAAACGTCAGCACGCCCAGAGCAACGCCGGTGACTCGCTGCCCCTGACCTTGATCGGCCCAGCGTCCTGCTCGTCTGGCGGCCAACGCACCTGCCACTCCGGCCAGACCGAACATGCCGATGACCGTGTGCGAAAGCGAGAGCGGCGGGGCGCTCAAGGGCAGCACCATCGCCGTCCACAACACCGAAAACGCCGCGAAGATGAGCAAGGCAAGCACCCCGCGTATTCTCAACACCGGCTCGCTGATCATCAGCTTGAAAACCGACCTGATCAGGTTCAGATAGGTGCCTGAGCCGCGGGGCGATGGGGAGTCGGGCAAGCTTTTGCGCAGCACGGCGCAGAGCGTGAGCATCAAGCCCGAGGACATGAAGTACACCGCGCGCCAGCCTGCCAGGTCCGCAACGATGCCTGAGGCAAAACGGGCCAGAAGAATCCCCAGCACAATGCCGCTGGTGACCGTGCCCACGATCTGCCCCCGTTGTGACGGCTCGGCAAGCACGGCGGCATAGGCGACCAGCACCTGAACGACCACGGCCGTCAAACCCACAACAATCAAGGCGCCCAGTAGCGCCGGCCAGGACGGCGACGCGCCGACTGCCGCCAGCGCGATGGCCGAAACGGCTGTCTGAACCAGCACCAACTTTTTGCGGTTGACCAGATCGCCCAATGGGACGATGAGCAGCAAACCCAGCGCATACCCGCCCTGAGTCGCCGTGACGACGACCCCGATCAGTCCTGCGTCAACGGCCAGACTCTCGGCCATGGCGTCGAGCAGGGGCTGGGCGAAATAGACGTTGGCAACCGCCAGCGCACAGGTGACCGATAGTAAAAGTATGAGCCACGGGGACATTGCCGGTTCTTGGGTGATGAGGTCTGGAGTCCGGTGCAGCCTGGATTGCGCTGGACAAGAGAGAGACAAGCGGTTCGATGCCGACCCAGTATCAACTGTCATAACCTGCTCCTTGCCGGTAGACTGGTTGCGATATGCAACTTGAATGGATTCTGGCCTAATCCTGTTTCAGTTTGCAACCAGATATTTCATTGCTCCACCTGACTCACGGTTCGGAAGGTAAAAAAAATGGTCGACCACGATTCGCCACACCGCCACGAGTGTCCGGTTGCAAGAGCCTTGGAGGTCATCGGTGATCGCTGGTCGTTGCTCATCATCCGCGACGCGTTTGACGATATTCGTCGATTCAGCGAATTTCAAAAGAGCCTGGGCGTGGCCAAGAATATTCTGGCGGCGCGCTTGAAGGCGCTGGTCGAGGTCGGGGTGTTCGAGATCTGTCCCGCGTCAGATGGGACTGCGTACAAGGAATACGTCCTCACCGAAAAGGGACGTGAAATATTTCCGATAGTCGTCAGCCTGCGTCAGTGGGGCGAACGTTTTCAGTTTGCACCCCATGAAACTCGCTCAGTGATGATGGACAGTGCAACCAGTCAGCCAGTGATGAGGATGGCGGTTCAATCTGCGAGTGGCGAGACCCTTGGCCCCTCTGATTGCTATCGGATCAGAGTCACGTCTGACGACGCCTGAATCTGGAAAACAGCGCGTTGCACCCACAGCTCGGCTGAGCCGCTGACAAAAACCGCCCGAATCGGGCGGTTTTTCATGGCTGCTCGACTTGCTGTCACAGCGCCCCATTCGTCTGTTGCCCATCCACCAACCGCTGAATCCCCAACGGGTTAGCGTCTTGCAGCGCAGGTGGCAGCAGGGCGTCCGGGTAATTCTGGAAGCATACCGGGCGCAGGAAGCGGTCAATGGCCAATGTCCCCACCGACGTCCCGCGGGCGTCCGATGTCGCCGGATAAGGTCCGCCATGCACCATGGTGTCTGTGACTTCCACCCCTGTCGGATAGCCATTCAACAGGATCCGTCCGACCTTCTCCTGTAACAGCTCGGTCAGCCAGCGGTAATCCATCAGCTCACCCGCCTCCCCGAGGACGGTGGCCGTCAGTTGCCCGCGCAGGCCATTGAGCGCTGCGGCCAGTTGCGCCTGGTCGGCAACTTCAATAACGATCGTGGCCGGCCCGAATACCTCTTCCTGGAGCAGTTCGTCACCGTTGAGCAGCAGGCTGACGTCGGCTTTGAACAGTTGCGGTTGGGCCTGTTTACCCTGCTGCGGACTTCCTGCCAGGTGCGTCACGCCCGGGTGAGCGAGCAAGTGCTGCAGCCCTTTGCTATAGCTGGCGAGTGCGCCGACGTTAAGCATGGTCTGCGCAGGTTGATCGTTCATTCGCGCTGTGAATCGCTCTAAAAACGCCGTGAAATCGACCGACTGCACGCCGATGATCAGCCCGGGGTTCGTGCAAAACTGCCCGCAACCCAGGGTTACCGAGGCGGCGAGCTCGTTGGCGATGCTGTCGCCACGCACCTTGAGGGCCTCGGGCAGGATGAACACCGGGTTGATGCTCGACATCTCGGCGAATACCGGAATCGGCTGGGGACGTTCCGCCGCCATCTTGCACAAGGCGTTGCCGCCTTTGAGAGAGCCGGTGAACCCCACGGCCTGGATCGATGGATGCTTGACCAGCCACTCGCCGACGCCTGCGCCGTAGATCATGTTGAACACACCGGCGGGCATACCGCTGCGCTCGGCGGCACGCATGATCGCGTCTGCGACCCATTCGGCGGTGGCCATGTGGCCGCTGTGCGCCTTAAACACCACCGGGCAGCCTGCCGCCAGGGCAGAGGCGGTATCACCCCCTGCCGTGGAAAACGCGAGAGGAAAGTTGCTCGCACCGAACACGGCGACCGGGCCCAAGGCGATCCGGAACTGACGCAAATCGGGGCGGGGCAGGGGTTTACGATCCGGCAAGGGGCGATCAATGCGCGCCCCGTAAAAGTCGCCACGCCGCAGCACCTCTGCGAACAGGCGCATCTGTCCGCTGGTGCGACCACGCTCGCCCTGAATACGCCCGGCAGGCAACGCCGTCTCACGGCAGACGGTGTTGACGAAGTCGTCGCCCAGGGCATCCAGCTCGTCAGCGATAGTGTCCAGAAATTCGGCGCGGCAGGAGGCTGGCAGATGGCGGTAAACCGGGTACGCAGCAGCGGCCGCTTTGGCTGCCGCGTCGACTTCATCCTGCGTCGCCTGGGTGAAATGACCTGGAAGGGCCTCGTTTGTGGTCGCATCAAAACTTTGCAACTGCACACTGCTGGCGCCGAGTCGCTGTCCACCGATGTAGTTCAGACCGAGAATCTGGGTCATGTCAGGGTTCCTGATGGGATGAGTGAATAAACGTCGAGGCTCGACACCCGCTAAATGAAGCGGCTCCGCATCGTGCGGGACGACGGGAGCCGGCGTGTCGAATTGAATGAAAGGTGTTAAGTGATCGCACCGATCTGCCACGGCACGAACTCGTTCTGGCCATAGCCATGCTGTTCGCTCTTGCTTTTGTCACCCGAGGCGATGCGCAGCATCATGCGGAAGATGTATTCGCCCCGTTCCTCGATGGTCATGGTGCCGTCGGCAATCCCACCGCAGTTGACGTCCATGTCTTCTTCCTGGGTTTCCCACAGACGGTTGTTGGTGGCGAGCTTGATGGACGGCGAGGGCGCACAGCCATACGCCGAACCTCGCCCGGTGGTGAAGGCAATCAGGTTGGCGCCGCCAGCGACCTGGCCGGTGGCGGAGATCGGGTCGTAGCCGGGGGTGTCCATGAACACCAGTCCATGTGCCGTGACGGTTTCAGCGTACTCGTAGACATCCACCAGATCGGTGGAGCCCGCCTTGGCGACGGCACCCAGGGATTTTTCCAGAATAGTGGTCAAGCCTCCGGCTTTGTTGCCCGCTGAAGGATTGTTGTTGAGTTCGGCGTCCATCCGCTTGCAATAGGCTTCCCACCAGTGAATGCGGGCGATGAGCTTTTCACCGACTGTCTGGCTGACGGCGCGGCGGGTCAGCAAATGCTCGGCGCCGTAGACCTCCGGCGTTTCCGACAGAATCGCGGTGCCACCTGCCGCGACGAGGCGATCGACGGCATTGCCCAACGCAGGGTTGGCCGTGATGCCCGAATAACCGTCCGATCCACCGCACTGCAGGCCGATGATCAGGTGCTTGGCGCTGACGGGCTCGCGTTTGACGTTGTTGGCTTCTGCCAGCAGTGACTTCACTTGGGCGATGCCGCTGGCAATGGTCTTCGACGTGCCGCCTGTGCCCTGAATGGTGAACGTGCGCAGCGAATGGCTGCTGGTCAGGCCCTGAGCCGCCAGCAGGTCGGGAATCTGGTTGGTCTCGCACCCCAGGCCGATCATAAGGACCGAGGCAAAGTTCGGGTGAACGGCATAGCCCCCCAACGTCCTGCGCAACATGGCCAGTGCCTCGCCACCCGGGTCGACGGCGCAGCCCACGCCGTGGGTGAGGGCGACCACGCCGTCGACATTGGGGTATTCAATCAGCGCCTCAGGGTGAATATCGCGGCGAAAATAGTCGGCAATCGCCCTCGCCACCGTGGCCGAGCAGTTGACCGAGGTCAGGATGCCGATGTAATTGCGGGTCGCCACACGGCCATCGGCGCGCACGATACCCATGAACGTCTCTGCGGTGGGTGCAGGACGGCCTTTGGCGTCGACACCAAACGCGTAGTCCCGAGAGAAATCGCCCATGGCGACGTTGTGGACATGCACGTGTTGTCCCGCTTCGATGGGCTGGCTGGCAAAGCCGATGATCTGACCGTAGCGGCGCACGGGTTGGCCCACGTCGATATGACGGGCCGCGACTTTGTGACCGGCAGGCACAGGCTCAAGCACCTCGATACCTTCGGCTTTAAGCGCCAGACCTTTGACCAGCGGTTGCCGCGCGATCAACACATCGTCCAGCGGGTTGAGTCTGATCACGGCATTGGCAGCGGTTTCGCTGCCTGTTGTAGTTATAAGCTGCATGACGATTGCCTCGGTTTATTCAGTGAGCGCAATGGGAGTGGAGCGTGCAGGGCAGGTCACGACAATCCACGTTCGCGGTAATCAATCAGACTGGAGAACAGCACCAATCCCAAGGCCATGGCGACGAAGAAAATCAGCGCCAGGAAGTACGAACCGGTGTATTGCACGATCAAGCCAATCAGGATGGGCACAATCACGCCGACCATGTTGCCGCAGAAGTTCATGCTGCCGCCCAGCACGCCCGCTTTGGACTGGCCGCCGAGGATGGCGGGCAGGCACCAGTACATGCCGCACCAACGGATGAAAAACAGCGCGACACACAGCAGCGAGATGACAACGACCGCGTCACTGCTATACGCCACGGCGAGAATGCACAGGGCGGCAATCGCCGCTGAGCCTGCGAACATGCTGCGCATGACGGTGTTGGGTTGACCGCCGGCCGCTTTCCATTTGTCGGCCACCCAGCCGCCAAACAGTTCGCCGATGAACCCGCACATGAAAATCAGAAAGGTCGCGCCGCCCATGGCCTTGATGTCCAGGTTATGGGCCTGGTGCAAGTAGCTCGGCATCCAGGTCAGCAGGCCGTAGAACACACTGTTGTAGCAAGCGAAGCCCGCGAACATGGCCAGCACGGAACGGCTCTTGAGCAATTCCTTGAGGATCGCCTTGCGCCCACCTGTGGCTTTTCTGGCTGCTTCATTGGCGTCAGTGATGTAGGCCAGTTCCGCAGCATTGACCTTGGGGTGTTCACTGGGCTGGTTTCTGATGTACCACCACGCCCACACACCCACAACCATGGTGCCCACGCCGGCGATGACGAATGCGATCCGCCAGGAGTCAAACCAAGTGATCAGTCCCGCAATGAGGATGGCACCCAATGCAGTGCCCAGCGGTGCGCCGCCATCGACGAGGGTTGCGCCGCGTCCGCGTTCATTGGGCGTCAGCCAGGCACCGTTGAGCTTGGCCCCGGCCGGCATGATGGGAGACTCTGCGACACCCAGCCCGATGCGCGTGATAAGCAGCGTGATCCAGTTGTGCGCGCCGCCAGCCAAGGCCTGGAACAGGCCCCACCCAATGGTGGCAATGCCGACAATGTTGCGGGTCTGGAAGCGGTCAAGCAGCATGCCGCCAGGGATCTGCATCAGCGCATACGACCAGAAGAACGCGCTGAGCATCAGACCTTCCAGCGCCGGCGTCATGTTGAAGTCAGCGGAGATCAACGGCAGCGCGACGGACAGCGAAGCCCGGTCGATGTAGTTGATGGCGGAGAGCAGCAGCAGGAGCAGAAAGATCCTCCACCGCACCGTGGTGGGACGGGCGCTCGCGGCGCTCGTCGAGGCAGTCGCCGTGACGACCTGTACATTGCCAGTGGTCATGTTCATCTCACTCTTATGTTTATTATGAAATGCATTCCTTGCTAACGGCCCGATCAGGGGCGTCACCCGTCACAGCGATTTTATGTCTCCGATGTTGAACGCCGAGGCGGCGACTTCGAGGGTGTTGCACAGCGGTTGTCCGAACTCGTTCATGCTGACTTCGAACCGGTCACCTGCTTGAGTTTTGACGTTGTCTGCAACGGAAAGGGTGGCCGTGCCGAAGAAGTGCACATGCACATCGCCCGGGCGCAGGAACTGTGTGTACTTGAAGTGGTGATACTCCAGGTTGTCCAGGCTGTGGCACATATTGTCCTCGCCGCTGAGAAACTCTTTCTCCCAGAGCACCTTGCCGTCGCGCCAGATCCGGCTGGTGCCCGCCAGGTGTCGGGGCAACTCACCGACGCGCAGCTCCGGCCCATAGGCGCAGTTACGCAGCTTGGAATGCGCCAGATACAGGTAATTGCGTCGCTCCATGACATGGTCGGAGAACTCGTTGCCCAAGGCGAAGCCCAGGCGGTACGGCGTGCCGTCATGGCCGATCACGTACAGGCCGGTCAGCTCGGGTTCTTCGCCCGCATCTTCGGCGAATTCGGGCGACTGGAACGCCTGGTTCGGGCGTACCACAATCGAACCGTCGCCCTTGTAGAACCATTCTGGCTGAACGCCCACAGCACCTGCCGCCGGACGGCCGCCATCGATACCCCATTGAAACATCTGAGCGGTGTCCGTCAGCGCAGCCTGATTGTCGGCTTTTTCCTGGTGCATCTTGTCCCGAGTCGAAGCGCTTCCCAGGTGCGTCAGGCCAGTGCCGCTGATCAGGCAGTGGGCCGGGTCTTCATGGTCCAGTGGCGGCAGGACGCGGTGGGTTTTCAGCAGTTGGGTATAACCTTCGGCACACAGTGAGGTGCCCGCGCTCTGTACTTCCTGCTGCAGGCTGTGGCCATTGGCAATGGCGGCAAGGGCAAGAGTGCGCGTGCTGGATATGCCGTTGACCACCTGAATCGAGTCGCCCTCGACCACGCCGACACGGCGCTGGCCCGCAGAATCTTCAAACTGGATTAAACGCATGGTGAGGCCTCGGCTTGTTGTTATGGTTGAGGCCACTTTAAATTTCCAGCCTGCTGCTGCCTAATGAGAGTTACGACCCGAGCGATAACCTTTAGGTATACCCATGCTGCCGTCCTTCTCATCCATGGTGTCTCGCCTGCGACTCAAGCAGCTGCGCCTGTTGATTGCCCTCGACGAGCATGGCTCGGTGCGCAAAGCGTCCGAGATCATGGCGTTGTCGCAACCGGGCGCGACCAAGGCATTGCAGGAAATCGAGACCGTTTTCGGCTCAAGCCTCTTCGAGCGCACGAGCAAGGGGCTGGAGGCCAACGATCTTGGCCGCTGCGTGATTCGTTATGCCCGCTTGATTCACACTGACCTTGAGCACCTGCGCGAAGAAATGGTCGGCATCCTCAAAGGGCAAGGCGGGCGCCTGGCCATCGGCACCATCATGGGCGCCGTGCCAACGCTGGTGGACAGCCTGGCGCGACTGCGCGACAAACAGCCGGAACTGTCGATCTCCATCGTCGAAGACACCAGTTCAAGGCTGTTGAGTTTGCTGGACCAGGGCAGGCTGGATGTCGCGATCTGCCGAACCAGCGTCAGCCCACGTCCAGGCGCTTATCAAACCCGCTTCCGCGCTCAGGAGCCGCTGGTGGTGGTGGCGAATCCGGCGCATCGCCTGGCACAGGCGCCGAAGCTGCAGTTGGACGACTTGATGGACAGCCGCTGGGTAGTCTTCCCGGTCAACATGCCCATGCGCTTGACGTTGGAGCGCGAGTTTCGCCAGTTGGGGCTGAGCTTTCCGCTTTATGCGATCGAAACCTCGTCGACCTTCACGACGTTGTCGTTATTGCTGAAGGATCCGAATCTGGTGGCCGTGATGCCGAACGACGTCGCCCAAATGGCGCTGGAGCACGGCATGTTGGTCAAACTGGCGCTGACGATTCAGTCCACCAGCGAGCCTTATGAAATCGTGACGCGATCGAATGTCGAGTACACGGCGTCGATGGTATTGCTGATCGAGGAGATGACGGGGGTGAGTCTGGGTTCATCAAAGGACGAGTAGGCTCGCCATCCATAAAGCATCAGCCTGGAAGGATGGGGTCTGGTTGAAAGCAACAGCTTGCAAGCTGAGCGGTGTTATCTGTGCGGTGCAGGGTAGGCCTAAAGCCTGCGCTGCATCAGCGAATGCTCTTTGCCCCAGGCACGAAATGACTTTAGATACTCCCATCCTCGGTTTGCGTAATAGTCACGTCGGTCCTGTGTGTGCAAATACAGTTTCTGATATCCGATTTCTTTTGCGTTAGAGCAGACCTCTGTAATGAGTTGTTCGGCCAAGCCACGCTTCCTGGCCGACGGAGCAACTAGGACACACGCAAGCCACGGGCCGAGTTCTGGGTGATCGGGCAAGTCGTGCTTGGCCAGGGCAGCTCCTCCGAGCAGTTGACCATTTTCCAGGGCGATCACGGTTCGCCAGTTCCCGTCGGTCTGGCCGTCTTTGAATTCTCGCTGCCAGTCAGGGAGCGCTTGGGTAGCGAATTCATACGCGAACTGTTCATGCAGCCACGATGCAAATGTGTCGCTATAGTTCATGTGATCACACAGCAAGACCGTCTGGAACATGTGATTAATCCTTGAGATGAGCAGATTTGCGGAGCCTGATTCAGGTGCGCGTGCTGCGTCGATACCCACGGCTCCCACAACGTAATTGTTGGAATTCAAGCCATCGCTCAGCGGTTTAGCGATGCCGAGCTGACAAAATAGTCATGGCAAGCCAGCCGGGCGATATCACTGTTGCGGCGCCAGCCGTTCGGCGGAGTGTTCAGGCAAACCAGGCGAATGACTGATTACCGGCGTTCGGCTAACATCGGTCCTATCAAACCGACCTTGGAGATTTATATGTCCCGCCTCGCAGAATTCCGCAAACTTGAACAACAACTCGCCGCCCAGCTTGCCGAACTTGAAACCCTGAAAAATGACAGCGGTTTGAAGAAAGAAATCGAATTTGAAACCAAACTGCGCGGCTTGCTCGGCGAGTACGGCTTCAGCTTGAGAGAGATAGTCGGCATTCTCGATCCCCAGGCAGCCAGCGGCCGGAAGTCTGCTCCAGTGGCTGCCGAGAAAAAGACACGTAAAGCCCGAGAGATGAAGGTATATAAAAACCCGCTGACAGGTGAGGTCGTAGAAACCAAGGGCGGCAACCACAAGCTTTTGAAAGCCTGGAAAGGCCAGTTCGGCGACGAGGTTGAGAACTGGTTGGTTAAATGACCCGGTGAAGCTGAAACAGCCGTCGTGAGACGGCTTTTTTATGACTGCGATTGCGCCCTGACGTGAGCCATGAAGCGCCTGCAGACGCTTTCCAGGGCAGGGCTAGCAAGTGCGAGCTTAGAACTCAGCCCGCGAACATGTATTCACCGCCTTTTTCGATCGCACTGATATAGGCCGGCCGCGCCTGGAACCGGTCGATCCAGGCCGCCAGGCCAGGGTAGTCCTGAAGCATGCCTTGGGACTTCGCAAACTCACCAATAAAGCTCATCTGGATGTCCGCGCCGCTGATTTCTTCGCCCAACAAGTACGGGGTAAGTTTCAATGCGGTTTCCAGATACCCCAGATAGTTGGCCACTTCAGATTCGATTCGCGGGTGCAGCGGCTTGCCGGCTTCCCCGAGACGCCCGACATACAGGTTGAGCATCAGCGGCAGCATGGCCGACCCTTCTGCGAAATGAAGCCACTGCACGTATTCGTCGTAGGTTGCGGTGGCCGGATCAGGTTGCAAACGGCCGTTGCCGTGGCGGCGGATCAGATAATCGACGATAGCGCCGGACTCGATCAGTACATGAGGGCCATCCTGAATCACCGGGGATTTCCCCAGCGGGTTTATGGCTTTCAGCGCTGGGGGCGCCAGATTGGTTTTGGGGTCTCGTTGGTAGTGCTTGATCTCGTAGGGAAGGGCGAGTTCTTCCAGTAACCAGAGGATGCGCTGCGAACGGGAGTTATTGAGATGATGAACGATGATCATGAAATGCTCGATGAGGCTTAAGGGTGTGTAAGGACAGACTCTTGTGGCGCACCGTGGTTCTAAATGGTTGTCAGCGTAGCTTGATCGCTTGGCGAGCGAGCACTTGGGACATCTAAGCCCATGGCGGTTACAGGCGCAGAATCGGTTAGCCGTCATGCGCAGGAGTCCGGAGGCTGATCGTCGCTGAACTAATCACTGCCCCTGGCCCCTAATTCTGCGCACGTTGCCCCATTCCCAGGCTGATCCTGGGTCACTCACACACGAAGGTTTGGTGAATCATGAAGAGCGAACAGGTAGAAGGCGTTGTAGAGCAGGTGGCCGGCAAAGCACAGAGCGCAGTAGGGAAACTGTTTGGTGATTCGACGCTGGAGGCGGAAGGTACCGGTCGCCAGGCTTCCGGTCAGTTGACCCAGGCCTATGGCGATGCCATGGACAGCGTCTCCGCGTTTGTTAAAGAAAAACCAGTCGCTGCAGTGGCAATTGGTGGGATTGCTTTGCTGATTCTAGACCGTCTCTTTCGCCGTTGAGTGAGGAGAAAGGGACGTTCCGATAGGGGCGTCCCCTTTAAGTCTGGATCTGCCTGCTCCCCAACGCTCTCAGTCAGGAGAACTGCCTGACGGGTCTTTCGCATATTTCGACGCAGCGCGCGCCTTGCAAAAGCGGCGTTATTCCCGCACATCGCGCGGGAAGGTTCGCGTGTGCACACGCCGGATCAGCGACGACCCTGCGAGCCCGTCGGATGGCATGGCTGAGTCAATACGCGCGCAGCGGGGAGGGGGCAGCCTTCGACACGGACGACGCCGTGTAGCCGGCCATCTCGGCCATCCAGTCCTGCCTTAGTTGCGGTACCGCCTCGATCAAGCGCCGGGTGTAGTCATCGAGCGGGGCACTGAGCGCTTCATCAACCCGGCCCTGGCGGATGATGCGCCCCTCGCACAACACCGCCACATCATGGGCAATCTCTTTCACAACGTGAAGGTCGTGGGTAATGAACAGATACGACACACCCGTATCCTGTTGCAGTTGCCGCAGCAGAGCCAACACGTCGCGCGCAACCAGAGGGTCCAGCGCCGAGGTCGGCTCATCACAGACGATCAACTCGGGCTCCGCTGCGAGCGCTCGCGCGATGCAGACGCGCTGTTTCTGCCCGCCGGAAAGCGCGTGGGGATAACGTTGCGCAATTGTCCCGTCCAGCCCGACCCGGTCCAGCAGCGCCATCACACGTCGTTGGCGCTGATCTCGGTCCAGCGTGGTGAAAGTGCGCAGTGCGCGGTCCACCTGGTCACCAATCAGCAGTTTGGGATTGAGCGCGTTATCGGGTATCTGATGAATTATCTGTATTCGCTGCAGATGGTCTCGGGTGCGCTGGCGCAGCGTGGAGGGCAGCGTCATGCCGTCAAGTTTCATCGAGCCTGCGTCAGCCGCCAGTAACCCGCAGACCACTTTGCCGAGCGTGGACTTGCCGGATCCCGACTCTCCAACGAGCGCCAACGTACGACCCTTCGCCAGATTCAGGCAGATACCGTGCAAAACCGGTTGATGGTGATACTTGGCGCTGAGGGACTGAATCGTCAACAGCGTAGCTGTCTCGGATTGCACTGTCTGCGGGCGATTGCCTGCACGCTCGGCGCCGAGCAAGTCACGGGTGTAGGCGTGAGCGGGAGCATGCAGAATCTGGCCGGTCGTGCCGTACTCCACCCGTCGTCCATTGCGCAACACCATGATGTGGTCAGCCAACTGAGCGACCACCGCCAGATCGTGACTGATGTAGATTGCCGCGACGCCGGCCTCGCGAATCACCCCGGCGATGGCCTGAAGAATCCTCAACTGCGTGATGACGTCCAGCGCGGTCGTGGGCTCATCGAACACAATCAGATCAGGCCCGCTGCACAATGCCATGGCGATCATCGCCCGTTGCAACTGCCCCCCTGACACCTGATGGGGATAGCGCAGAAAAAACTGTTTAGGATCGGGCAGAGAGAACCGTCGGAACAATTCCAGTGCTTTTTCCCTGGCCGCCTGTGCATCCATCAGTCCGTGCACCCTGGCGGCTTCGACCACTTGCTCGCCGAGGGTGAGCGCCGGGTTGAAGGCCGCGCCGGCAGACTGTGCGACGTAGGCAATACGCTTGCCGCGAATCCGGCGCAGTTGCGCTTCAGACGAACGCAGCAGGTCCTGGCCCGCGAACAGAATCCGTCCACCGGTGACGGCCATGCCTTCGCGCTGATGACCCAGTATCGCCTGCCCGATGGTGGACTTTCCTGCTCCGGACTCACCAATCAAACCGAGCACTTCGCCGGCGTTGAGGGTGAAGGAAATACCCTCGACCAGTGTCCGTTGTGGCTTGCCGCTGGCGACGATATGGAGCTCCTCAACAGCCAGCAGCGGCGGCGCAATGGTGCCTGAAGAGTCAAGCATGATGGCGGGCTCCCCAGGCACGGGTATTAGCGCCGAGCAGCCAGTCAGCCAGCGTATTGATACACAGCGCGAGTATGGCGATAGCGGCGCCCGGTATGAGCGCAGCCCAGATCCCGAACAGAATGCCATCTTTGTTATCGCGCGCCAGCCCGCCCCAGTCGGCGGTAGGCGGTTGAATGCCCAGCCCCAGGAAAGACAACGCAGAAAGAAACAGCAGAATGAAGACAAATCGCATGGCGAATTCGGCGATCAATATTGGCAGTGCATTGGGCAAAATCTCCCGCAGCAGGATCCAGACCAGCCCTTCGCCACGCAGGCGCGCCACCTCGATGAATTCCATGGCGCCGATGTCTGCCGCGAGTGCGCGGGCCACCCGAAGAATGCGGGTGGCCTCCAGCACCCCGAGCACAAGGATGATCACCCCGAGGGTCTTGGGCAGTGTCGCCAGAATGACCAGCGCCAGTATCAGCGTCGGGATCGCCATCAGTACATCGTTGACACGAGAGATCAATTGGTCGATCCAGCCACCGCATACGCCGGCGATGAATCCCAATGTGGTACCTGCCAGGAACGCGATAAGCGCCGCCACGGCCGTCACCGACAGCGACGTGCGGGTGCCCCAGATCAGCCGGGAAAGCAAATCTCGACCAAGATTGTCGGTGCCCAACGGCGCGAGGGCCGACGGCACATCCCAGGCCATACCGATCACCTGGTCAGGTGCGTGGGGAGAAAGCCAGGGCGCAAAAAGTCCGATGGCCATGAACAGGATCAGACCGACAATGCCGGGCAGATGGGAAATTTTTAACGCGGGCATGGACTATGTTCCGTGGCGGATGCGCGGATTGGTCAAAAGGGCGACTGCATCGGCGAGAAGATTGAGCAGGATGTAAACGGCTGACAGCACCAGCGCGCACCCCTGCACGACGGGAATGTCACGCTTGCTGATGCTGTCGACCATGTATTGACCCAGGCCCGGGTAGACAAAGACGTTTTCCACGATCACCACGCCCACCATCAGGTACGCCATGTTGAGCACGATCACGTTGATGATCGGTCCCCAGGCATTGGGCAATACGTGGCGCCACAGCACCCGCATGGGCGAGAGCCCCTTGAGGATCGCGGTATCGATATAACTGCTGCGCTGGGCACTGAGCAGCGCGGCACGGGTCATGTTGCTCATGTGGCCCAACACTGCCAGAACCAGCGTCAGCACCGGCAGGGTGATCGCCATCAGCCGCGCAGACAGCGGCATATCCACTTGCACGCTGCTGTTGCTGGGCAGCCAGGCGAGGCTCATCGAAAAAATGAAAATCAGCAGATAGCCCGAGAAGAACTCAGGCAAGGCCACGGCTGCGCGGGTGAGCAGATTCAGCAGATTATCGACCCAGCCACCGTGAAAACGGACCGAAACGAAGCCAATGGTCAAGGCCGCAGGTACTGCCACAAGCGCGGTACTGCCGGCCAGGAACAGGGTGTTTTTCAGCCGCTCCCACAGGGCGACGGAAATGTTTTCACGGGACGTCAGGCTGACGCCGAAGTCCCCCTGCACCACGCCGCCGAGCCAATGCAGATAACGCCAACCTGCGGGTTGGTCCAGGCCCAGTTGCAATTTCAGCGCCTGGACCGCCGCGGGTGTGGCGGACTGGCCAAGAATCGCCGTGGCGGTGTCACCGGGCAGCAAGTTCAGGCCCGCGAAGATCAACAACGAGATCGCCAACAGCATCAGCAGCCCGGCGACCAGACGCCGGGCAATCATGCTGGTCAAACGGTTTCGCCCGGTTGCGCGACCGAAAAACGGCAGTGTCAACGCCATGAACATTATCCTTCCAGCCAGACTTTCTCGGCGGCACGGTTGCCGCTAAGCGGCACGCCCGGCACCGACGTAAAGCCCCGCACGTTTTTGCGCGTTGCTGAAAGCGCATCGGCGTACAGCGGAATGATTTCGCTGCCTTGATCGACTAGCATCACCTGGACGTCGTGGTAGATCTGTCGGCGCTTGACCTCGTCGGTTTCCCCACGCGCCGCCTTCACCAACTGGTCGAAGGCGGGCACTCGCCAGGCCGATTCATTCCATGGGGCGTTACTGGTAAACACCAGAGACAGCAGCGCATCGGCGGTAGGGCGGGCACCCCAGTTGGACGTGCAAAACGGTTTTTTCAGCCAGGTGTCGGTCCAGAAAGCGTCGTCTGGCACCCGCTCGACGTTAAGCACAATGCCCGCTTTTTTCGCCGATTGCTGATACAGCTGGGCAGCGTCCACCGCGCCGGGGAAACCGGCATCTGCAGCAGAGAGCACCAGCGGGCCATCGAAGCCTGCCTTTTGCCAATGGAACCGCGCTCGGTCAGGGTCGTAAGGCCGCTGAGGAATGTCCCTAGAGAAATACTTGCTTGAAGGAAAGACCGGATTGTCGTTGCCCAGCGAGGCATAGCCTCCCAGCACGGTGTCGATCATCTGCTGTCGATCAACGGCGTATTTCAGTGCGAGACGCCCATCCAGCGAAGTGAAGGGCGCAAGGTTGGCCAGCCCGGGCAACGTGAATATCTGGCTGTCCTTGTCGCGAACCAGCTGGATCGAAGGCATCTTCTCGATTCGTCCGACGATGCGTGGATTGACCCGATTGATGATCTGCACCGAGCCGCTGATCAACGCAGCCACCCTGGCTGTCGAATCGTTCATGGCCAACGTCTCGACCGAGTCCACATGGCCGCGCTCGGGGTTCCAGTGATTGGGGTTGCGCTTGACCAGCATGCGCACGCCGGGCTGGAAACTCTCGAGGATAAAAGCGCCAGTGCCGATGCCTTTTTCAAACGCTTCGTTCTCTGCGGTGATGACAAAATGCACCGCCGACAGCAGGGAAATAAACTCGACGTTGGGCTCTCCCAGCGTGATCGTGACCTCATGCTCGCCGGTGGCCGCAAGGCCCGTGACAGGCTCCAGATAACCCTTGACCGGGGAGGACGATTTTTCGTCGCGATGATGGTTGAGCGACCAGATCACGTCTTTCGCGCTCAAAGAGCGGCCGTCATGGAACTGCACGCTTTTGCGGATGTTGAGCACCCATTTGCGGCCGCCCTCGCTGCTCGACCAAGACTCGGCGAGTGACGGTACGATTTCGCCCTTGTCGTCGATCTCGACCAGAGCGTTGAACAGCTGGCTCCCGGTGAAATACATCCAGCTTTCAAACCAGAACGCCGGGTCCAGCCGATCGGTCGTAGAGGCGTTGTCCAGTCCGATAATCAGGTGTCCGCCCTTTTTGGGAGGTGAAGGCTCGTCGGCAAAGGCGCTCGACAGTGACCACGAAGAAGTCATCGCGGCGGTCATGGCGATCGCCCCAGTGCCCTTGATAAAAGAACGACGATCAATCATGCCGGGCATCCAGTGATTCGGTTGAAGAGTCAGCGAGGTCAAAGGCAGCCGACAGCGCTGCAATGTGTTCAGGGCCTATGCCGCAGCAGCCGCCTACGAGACTGGCGCCCTGATCAACCCATTCTTTTGCCCAGCGTAGATAGTTGGGTGGCTGAGTATCCCGACGCAGTTCACTGATCCCCTCATTGGCACCGCGCTTGTTGTCCGATGGCTCGAAGGCATTGGCGTAAACCCCCAGCGGCAGTTCGCTGTGGGCCGCCGCTTCAAGCAGGGCCGCGCTCATGACTTCCGGCGGGCTGCAGTTGAAGAGGACGGCGGCTGCGTTGAGTTCGCTCGCAGCGACCACGGCATCCCGGATGCGCTCACCGGATCTCAGCCGGGCCTTGCCCTCTGTATCAAGGGCATCGTCGAGGGTGAAGGAGAACCAGCGCGGTCGCGGATCATCCTTCAACAACTCAGCCACCAGCCGCACTTCAGCGATGGAGCTTTGCGTTTCGGCCAACCACAGATCGACATGTTCACTCAGGGCCTCAATCAGCACGCGCAGGATCCTGGCTGCCTCTACGGGCTCGAAGAGATCAGGACGGTAGGAACCGAGCGGGGGAGGGAGCGAGCCCGCGACGCGCACGGGATTGACGCTGGCGGCAGCCGCAGCCCGTGCTATCGATCCTGCCAGACGTGCCAGCGAAGCACCGTTTTCTTGAAAGCGTGGCTCGCCAATGTGAAACGGCACCACGGCATAGCTGTTGGTAGAAATGACGTGGGCGCCGGCGTGAATAAACGCGTCATGGGCCTGCCGCACATATTCCGGGGCCTCAATCAGCGCCAGCGCCGACCACTCCGGCTGGCGGAACGGCGCACCGTTGCGCGACAGTTCCCTGCCCATGCCGCCGTCCAGAATTTGAATATGTTTTGCCATTGTATTCACCAGAATTCTTGATTATTTAATGCACAACTAAGGTCGCATCGTTTGCTCGTCCCCCTGAAACAGATGCAACCCTTCCCCGTTTATTTCCAGAAGGTCAACGTAACTTACGTCCTGTTCAGGCGCGGGGAATAATGATTGTAGGGGAGCGGCTTTTGCACGCCGCGCACTGAGCAGCAAGTGACGATGTAATCCACCCACTTCAGCAACGGTCATAAATGCATCCAAAGATCTGTTGGAAGGAGGAATTGCTTAGATTGAAACGCAATATAAAATCTGCTGCAACTTCTGTAATTGCATAAAGAACTGCCGTTTTGGCATATCCAGTCGGTGTTCCCCTGATCAGGGCAGAGGCTCAAGGGCGGGCCTGGCCGTTGACCCGGAGGCGAAAATCCGCCCGGCGGAGGTTCACGAGCGTCACTTCAGTTGGCTGCAAGGTGGTCTCGCGGAGGGGGCTAAACTTTGTGCCTATCCATGCAACTGTCTTGATTCAAACAGCAATTCATCAGTATGTGTTATTCGCGACTCAGTCGCGTAAATCTTCAATCAGCGTTTCAGGACTCATCACGACAAGCGTCGGAACTTCTACAGTTTCCACACAGAGGATGAAATGCTCTGGAGGGTTGTAAAAGTGTCCGACGCGTCTGGCAGTATTGAGATGCGCTGATGAATTCTTCATAACGTTATGTCTTCAGGATATTGGTGCTTCGTCAGGGTCGGAATGTACTAATGGATCCGGCCTTAAAGTGGATCCCAAGGAAAAACCACTCGACCGCGGGTTCGTCGAAACGGAGCAGATGGATCATCAGCGAGTGCTGGAAATTGCTCTGCCTTTCCTGGGCAGCTAGAAGGGATCCTGACCGACTGGACGCCTCTTCACACCATAAAGGCTTTTTTTCACAAGCCTGACGGTGAGCTTTGCCCGTGGCAGTTCGAACACGTTACCGCTGTCTAACCAAGGCGGGTTGCCAATGGAAATTCCAGGCATCCAGTACACCGACAAGCAACGCTGGTTTGCCCTCATCAAGATAAACACGCTGTCGGCGCTCTCGCAGATCGTGCAGATCGGTACGGTCGGCATGCGAATCCGGCATGGAGTATGCGTCTCTCGCTCGCAACAGGTCTGTTGTCCCCCCGTTGACCGACGAAATGCAGAAGAAGGTACGCCCATGACCATGACGGAAACCTCTGAATCGCCAACGCTCGAATTCAAACCGGTGGACCTGGAGGCGCATCTTGAGGTTTGCCGGCTCTTCAGGATCGACACCCATGGTTGTCATTCCGGATCGGCCGAGCACCTCGATCAGAGTGACGGTGAATGGTACGAGGGCTATGCCGCCTGGCTTCGGCAGAGAGCGACTAATCTGCCGGGTTGTCTGGTGCATCTCTGGGCGGAGGATCAGATCATCGGGCAGATCGAAATGGGCAGGCTGGCAAGTAACCACTCGATCGGTTATGTGAATCTGTTCTACCTGATTCCCGAGCGGCGGGGGCAAGGGTTGGGGCGCTTGCTGGAAGCTTATGCATGGACGTTTTTGAGCGGTTTGGGTTGTCAGGCGATGCGTTTGTCGGCCAGCCCGACCCATCTGCCTGCCTGGTATTTTTATCAGCGGGGCGGTTGGATTGATCTTGGGCGGCGCGAAGGTCATCCGGATGTGCATCTGCTGCATAAAGAGGGCAGTGACGATAGCGCCGGCGCGCCTGGGGTCATTAATCCCGACGATTACCTGGAAACCGAGTTTGGGCGGGAATTCACGCCTGAGCGCAATCGTCAGGCTTGGGAGCTGGCTTATGCGCGATTGAATGAGGAACTGGCCGAGGGGAAAAAAGGCGCGCTTCTTTATGTGGTGATGGGGGTGCAAGGGGCAGGGAAGTCGCGCTGGGTGTCCGAGAATCCAGGTCGGCTGGGCCCGCAGGCCGTCGTGTTCGACGCGGCGCTCCCCGCCAGACGTCATCGCCATCGCGTGCTGTCCATCGCCCGGGAGCAGGGTGTACCTGTCATCGGCATTTTCGTGCAGGCCTCACTGGAGCTGGCACTTGCTCGATACACAGGCAACCCTACAGCGCGCCCGTGATGATTTCGCTGACGCCACCGCGGAGAAAAAGTACTTTCTGCTGGACCGAGGCGAAGCGCCCGCGGTTGTCGGATGTGTCGGACTCCGGCCCATGGCCGGTGGGGCTGCGGGCTACGAAATCGGTTACTGGGTCGGTCAGGTACACGCCAATCAGGGGTTGATGAAAGAGGCACTGAGGGCGTTGGTATCGAAGCTTTCCGGGCACACGCTGCGGCTGACCGCGTCCTCGGCCAACCTGGCGAGTCAGCGACTGGCCGAGGCGGTCGGTTTCGAGCTCATTCAGACGATTTCTGATGCACAAACCTCGGGTCGGTACGGCGTGTGCGACACACTGGTTTATCTGCGCGGCGCGACGTGAATCCTTCCGAACCTCAGCTGAAACCCTGATCAACGCCGCCTGACCAACCTTGCCCGGATGATTCGAGAGGGAGCGGGTGGACGGGACAGCTTCGGACTGTACGGGCAGATCGAGCAACTGAGCGCTGGACGGCGGCTAATCAGCGACTGGCCGCAATGATGAGCATCATGGGACGGTGCAGCTCATCGGCCAGGGTCGGACGTTGCTGAAGATCTTCGGGCGACGGTCCCCACTCGTTGACATGGTCGAGGGTGAAGCCGGTCTTGATCAGCAGGTTCAGCAATGTCGCCAACGTGCGGTGTTGTTTGATGACACCTTCGGCAAGCCAGTGGGTGGTGCGAGGGCCTTCAACCTGATAGTGGTCGACACGCCAGGAGGTGTGGCCTTGATCATCAACGACCCAGCCCGGGTGCAGCGAGGCCATGAAGATCGGGTGTTCGATGGAGAACACCAGTTTGCCGCCAGGGACTAGGGCGTCGTGCAGAGTGCGCAGCAAGCCGGGCAGGTCGAGGATGTAATGGAAGGCAAGGGAACTGTACGCGAGGTCGAAGCCTGCGCTGGGCAGTTGCAGCTGTTCCAGATCGGCCCGGCGGTAGGTGATGCGCGGATCGTCGCCATCGGCAGCGGCGCGTTGCAGCATCTTTTCGGAGACGTCGAGCCCCAGCACGTGCCGGGCGCCGTGCTCCACAGCCCAGCGGGCAAACCAGCCATACCCGCAGCCCAGATCGACCAGCTTTTTTTCGCTCACGCCTGGCAGCAACGCGCGCACGGCAGGCCACTCCGGAGCGCCCTTCAGCCCCTCCACGGAGCGCGGTAGCTGGCTGTAGCCGTCGAAGAATTGAGCGGTGTCGTAGATGTTCTGTGTCACGAATCATCTCTCCTGTAATCAGTATTCAGGTATTGCCTTGAAAGACAGACAGGACCACGCAGGCCCTGTCGTCGTCCAGGATCAGACAGCTAGTAGCGGAACTCCACGCCCACGTAAGCGCCGATGCCGTCGCCCGGATACAGCGAAGCGGTGTCCTGACCCGCAGCGTTGTAGAGCGGCTGGACGGCGGTGACGTACTTCTTGTTCGCCAGGTTTTTCAGGTCCAGCGACACTTTCCAGTCTTTCTTCGGCGTTTCGTAGCCCACGTTCGCGCCGAAGATAGTGTAGGAAGGCGCATAGAACGTATTGGCGTAATCAACTGCGGTGCGGGAGGCGGACTGCACGTTCACGCCGGTGTAGAAACCTTGAGGGTGCTGGTATTGCACCTCGCCTTGGTAGATGTGCTTAGGGATTCCCGGCAGTTGGTTGTCGCCAAAGGTCGGGTCGTGGCGGTAGTAGAAGTCGTTATAGGTGTAGACCTGGCGCCAGGTGACTTTTTCACCGGACTCACTTTCCCACAACCGGGTATTCAGGCCGGCCTCGATGCCCTGGTGGATGGTCGGTGTGGCGTTGAAGGCACCTGTGACCGCCGCCGCCGTGGAGGTCGCAGGAATCAACTGAACGTTGAGCAATTCGTCGCGGACCCACGAACGGTAGATCGCCAGACTGCCGTCAAAGATGCCGGATGCGCCTTTGACGCCGATTTCCACGGTATTGGCTTTCTGCTCAACCAGCGGCCGCACGTAAGGCGATGTCGGCCCTGACCCTGAGTATTCCCATGAAGCTGGCGGATCGATGGATCGGCTGAAGTTGGCGAACACTTGCAGCTCAGGGGTGAACTCGTAGCGCACGCCGATACGCGGTGCCAAGCTCCAGTTGTCGTAGGTCACATTGGTGGGATAGGCGGTGGTGTTCGCCACCAGCGTCTCTTTCACGTCCGCGTGGCGCCGCACGTTGATGGCCGACACACCGCTGGTCAGCCAGAGGCCGTCGACCAGCTCCAGGTCATTGCCGAACGAGAACACGTGATCGAACGAAGAGCCGTAGTCGACGAACTTGCGGGTTTGCTTGTTGGCGAAGGTGGAGTTGACCTCGCCCTTGAGGTGTTCGGTGGACGTGAACGCCAGGCTGGTGCGGCTTTCATGGCCGAAGAGTTTGTCGATGCGGTCATAGCCGAGCACGAAGCTCAGGTCATGCCAGTCCCAGTAGCTCGGATTGCTCGGGCTGTTCGGGCTGTTGTTGTGGGCGTACTCATAGTAGGAGAGGCCGACCGACAGTCTGGAGTCGTCATCGAAGGTGTAGGTGGTCTTGCTCCCGGCCCAGACGCTGCCTGGGCGACGGCTCCCGGCGCCGCTGCTGGCCGCGGTGGCGCTGGCGTCGCGGGTGTGGTGCTTGACCGCATCAAGCGTGGTGGCGCTCGGGTCGTTGTGATACTCGTCTCGGTAACGCAGCATCAGCTCGGTTTCAAGCTTGGGGCTGAATTTATAACCGAAGTTGGCGACGATGCCCTGGCTCTTCGACAGACTGTAATCGCGGTAACCGTCGCTGCGGTAGTTGTCGGCGTTGAGGTAGTAATCGAAGTCGCTTTCGACGCCGCCCACGCTGACGCTCTGCTTGTTGTAGCCATAGCTGCCGGTTTCGGCGCGTACGCGCAGGCCGGGCGCTGTGTAGCCTGTCTGGTTGACGAAGTTGATCGCACCACCCAGGCTCAATGCGCCGTACTGGAAGGCGTTGGCGCCACGCAGGATCTCGGTGTAGTTGACGCCGGAGCCGTTGAGGAACTCGTACGGCGTACCGCCAGGCCCTGTGATTGGCAGGCCGTTGAAGAGAAACTTGATGCCCTCGCGGAAATAGCCCGGCGAGGTATTGGCGCCGGAGCCCCGGATGGAAATCTTCGCCGCGTCGTTGCCGCCGGTGGACTGCACGAATACACCGGGCTGATACGCCAGAGTGTCCTGCAACGTCGCGGTACGTCCCTTGGCGACCTGCTCGCTGTCAACAACGCTGGTGCCGCCCGGCACCTCATCGAGCTGACTTTTCGCGGCTTCTGCCGGCGTGATCTTCGCGCCCTGAACCGTCACGGTATTCAGGCGTGGCGTCTGGGTGGGATCGGCAGACGATGACTGCACCACATTGTCTGCCAGCGCGGCCCCTGACCACAGTAATGCCGACCCCAGCCCCACTGTGGTCAGCAACGTTGCACGGCGGATCGCCAGCGGCAACGTGTGTAACTCTCCCCGGAATACCGAATGCATCTAATGTGTTTCCTTATGAATAGATAAATGTGTGCCAGCTTTCTATTCGTATAGTCATGCCTGATTCGCTCTCAGCAGTTTCTGTGCCAATGTTTTTATTCCATAAAACAGGCAGTTGCGCGGCGGACCTCGGTCATTGCGCTGTGCAGGGGTGAACTTAGTTCTGAACAGGTGTTGGGTTTTCAACAGGGCCGGTTAGTTGTGCTCCTCTCCGGGGTATTTATCCCCGAGTGTTTGAAAAGCAACAGCGAATGAGCAGTCTGTTAGTGCGCGGACAATGGGGAGCGCCGGTACCGATATAAGGTTATAAGCATTTGTCATTAATGTTCAGGCTTCCTGCAGGTGCGGGCTTGGTAAGGGGACTCCGAGAGTGGAACTGTAATGGCCGGCTGGCGGCATTGCGCACCCTTTAATTGCCCTGTCCGGCCTGGGTTGTGCGATGCCTGGCTAACGACTTAATGGGTTTATTTAATAGCGCTGGCATGTTCACTGCATAACCGTTGATGAAGTTACACCGTCTTCGCGTTCGCTAACTTCTTTCAAGTGAGTTCTTTCAAGGAAGCGTCATTGACAGCCATTTTTAAACTGACGGGCATTATTTGCTTATATATGGCGATCGCCGCCTGTTCGCCCCCGACAGCTCCGCAACCTGGCGCCCCCCACGCCGACGGCACCGTGAATAACGGTGTCATCACCTATCCGGCCTCCGACTTTCATGAGCAATCGCCAGGTCGCAGCGGCGGTACATTGCGCGTGTCGGCAGCGTCGGACGCCGGCAGTTTCGATATCCATGCCTTGTCCAACGGCAACATCCAGTGGATGGGCCGAATCCTGTTCGACTGCCTGGTGTATCAGGACGAGCAGGGCAACATCAGTCCATGGCTGGCGAAGTCCTGGGAGGTGTCCGAGGACGGCAAAACCTACACCTTTCATCTGCGCGACGACGTGACCTTCAGTGACGGCGAGAAATTCAACGCCGCCGCACTGCAGACCAATCTGGAGCACATGCGCGATCCGGCAACCAAATCACCCTTGGCCGCTGCGTACATCGCGCCGTATCTCGACGGCAAGGTCATCGACGAATACACGTTCGAAGCCCATCTGCGTGAGCCCTACACGCCGTTCCTCGACGCACTGGCGCAGTCCTGGCTGGGAATGGTCTCGCCTAAACAGATTCGCGAAGCGCCCAAGACGATCGCTGAGCATCCTGTCGGCAGTGGCCCGTTCCTTCTGCAAAGCTACAAGCGCGATCAGGGGGCGGTCTTCGTTAAACGCTCCGGTTACCACTGGGCGCCGCCGGTTACGCGCCATCAGGGCGAGGCTTATCTGGATCGCATCGAGCTGAGCTATGTCCCCGAGGCGATGATTCGGTTCACCGCGCTTGAATCCGGGCAGTCGGATTTTGCTCTGGATGCCCCGGCGCAAAACGCTGCGGCCATTCGCGCCAATCCCGAATTGGTCATGCGCAGCCGCATTCGCAAGGGCAACCCGAGCCGCAGCATGACCTTCAACGTCGAGCAGGCGCCGTTCAATGATGTGCTGGTGCGTCGCGCCGTCGCCAAAGCCATCGACCGCGAAGGACTGGCATGGATCTCGGGCTTCGGCGAGTTCATCGGCAAGGCTGATTTCCTCGCCGCCAACACACGTTTCTATCAACCGAACAACGACGCGCTGGCCTATGACGTCAATGCCGCCAATGCGCAGCTCGATCAGGCTGGCTGGACCGGACGCGATGCCCAGGGTTACCGGACCCGAGACGGGCAGCGCCTCAGCGCCACGTTACTGACCTACGACAACCCGGCGTTCCCGGCCAGCGTGTCGGTGGCCATTCAGTCGGACCTGAAAAAGATCGGCTTCGCTATGCCGATCGAAATGCTGCCGCTGTCTCGGGTGACTGAGCGCCGGTATGCCGGCAAGTTTCAGGCGCTGGCAGCCGGTTACTGGCACACCAACACGCCGGACGGTCTTTTTGTGCTCTATCACAGCCAATCGATCAGTACCCCAACGTTAATCGGCCAGAACGCGGGCAAGTTCCGCGATGCCGAGCTGGATCGGGTGCTCAGTGCGGCACGCCGCTCACGGGACCCGGTTGAGTTGCAGGCGCTGTATGCCGAGGCGCAAAAACGCCTCACCGAAACCGTGCCAGCCGTGCCTTCGGTGGAGAGTCAGGTGCTGACCGCCTACGGGCGTCAGGTCAAGGGCGTGATTTTCGACACTTCCCACAACGTGCCGTTTTTCACCAGCCTCTGGCTGGACAGGGGTCAACCATGAGCACGCTCAAACGTATTTCCCTGCGCCTGCTGGCAGGCATAGGTGTGCTGTGGGGCGCTGCGACGCTGACTTTTCTGGCGGTCAACTTCAGCGGCGGCGACACGGCGCTTGCGATTCTGGGTGGCCCGGAAGCGCTGCCCACTCCGGAACTGTTGGCCAGGGTGCGTGCCGAGTACGGGCTGGACGATCCATTGATCGTGCAGTACGGCCATTACATCGCGCGTCTGGCCCATGGTGATCTGGGTGAATCCTACCGCTTGCGTATTCCGGTGTTGCAGGCGATCTCGGAGCAGATCGGCGCGACCATTCAGTTGTCGATCAGCGCCGCCGTGCTTGCGGTGGTGTTGGCACTGGTCTGCGCGATCCTCACTGCCCATCGCTCACGCTGGGTTCGCTCGGTCGCGTCGGGCAGCGAACTGGTGATCTCCTCAGCGCCGTCCTTCGTGATCGGCATCCTGCTGTTGCTGGTGTTTTCGTTCCATTGGCACTGGCTGCCGCCTTCCGGCTCGTTGGGCTGGCGCTCGCTGATCCTGCCATCGGTGGCGCTCGCATTGCCGGTGGCGGCGGTGCTGACTCAACTGCTGCGTCAATCGCTGGAAGACACCCTTGAGCAACCTTTTATCGCCATGGCCCGGGCACGCGGCCTTTCCGATACCGCTGTGCGCCTGCGTCACGCCTTGCGTCATGCCCTGGTGCCGCTGGTGACGCTGGCCGGGTTCATCTTCGCCAGCCTGCTGGGCGGGGCGGTGGTCATCGAGCTGCTGTTCGCCCGGCAAGGCATCGGTCGCCTGATGCTCGATGCCACGAGCAACAAGGACGTTCCGATGGTGCTCGGTGTGACTTTGCTGGCCGCTGCGGTGTACGTGGTGGTCAACCTGGCCGTGGATCTGATCAACCGCTGGATCGACCCCCGGGCGGCTCAGGAATGAGCGCGTTACCGGGAGGTGGCCGATCCAGTGCAAGCGTTAACGAAGAAGGAAAAACCATGAGTTCCTCGATACCCCCTGATGTGACGTTTCACTCCCTGCATCAGCGTTTTGCCGACGTGTTTGCCCGCATTGCCGACAGCGCTGTCGCCCGTGAACAGACGCGCGAACTCGCCTTCGAAGCCGTGCAGTGGTTGCGTGACGCCGGCTTCGGTGCGCTGCGGGTGCCGCTTGCGCAGGGCGGCCTGGGCGCAAGCCTCCCGCAGTTGTTCGAGCTGGTGATCGCGTTGGGTAAGGCCGACTCCAACTTGCCCCAGATCGTGCGTGCGCACTTCGGTTTCGTCGAAGGCCGGCTGTCTGCGCGCAATGAGAAGTCTCAGGATGACTGGCTGGCCAAGGTTGCCGACGGCCAGCTGTGGGGCGCCGCCATGGCCGAGCGTAGCGACACCACCCGCAACTCGGTGACACTCACGGCGATTGATCCGGGTAACCGTGCAGCGGGCTGGCGGCTCAATGGCGAGAAGTATTACTGCACCGGCACGTTGTACGCCGACTGGATCGCCGCCGTGGCCCTGGATGGCGATGACTTCGTCAGCGTCTCGGTGCCCACTGATGCGACCGGCGTGACGGTCGAGGACGACTGGGATGGTTTCGGCCAGCGCCTCACGGGCAGTGGCACCACGCGCTTCAGCGAGGTGAAGGTGCCGGAGCAACACATCCTGCGCCGCTTCAAGAAAGACGAATTACGCGCCGAGTCCTACCTCACTGCGTTCTACCAACTGTTTCATCTGGCGACCCTGACCGGCATCGCCGACGCCGTCCTGCGCGACGCCACCGAGTTTGTCAGGGGCCGCACGCGTGCCTTCGGAATTCCGGGGCAATCCAGCCCCAAGGACGACCCGC
Organism: Pseudomonas sp. NPDC078416; assembly: GCF_050268485.1. Lineage (NCBI taxonomy): Bacteria > Pseudomonadati > Pseudomonadota > Gammaproteobacteria > Pseudomonadales > Pseudomonadaceae > Pseudomonas > Pseudomonas sp. NPDC078416. Next base: position 61,104 of record NZ_JBNNGV010000003.1, read on the forward strand.
TGGTGCAGCGGGTGATCGGCCGTCTGTCGAGCCTGGCTTACTCAGCCCGCACACAGGTGCTGGCTGTCGCGCAGGTGCTCCAGGACGTGTACGAGACGGAGCAGGGGGGTTACGCCATTGAGCAGCATTACACCGAAGCCGAGATTCGGACCTATCAGGCGCAGCAGATCGTGCTTGAACAGGTTCTGGAGGCGACCACGCTGTTGTTCGAGGTGGGCGGTGCTTCGGCCACCAGCGAGACCCGCCGTTTTGACCGCCACTGGCGCAATGCCCGCACGCTGGCTTCACACAATCCGGCGATTTTCCGCGAACGTGCGCTGGGCAATTTCTACCTCAACGACATCACCCCTAACGCTGCGTGGCGCAGCCTGCACGCGGCCGACGCCGACACGCAGGCCAGCGGCGCCCGTGACGAAGCGAGTGCCGTATGAGTACCGCGACGGGCAAAAACAGCCGCGAAGGGCAGATGAGCATCGGCATGAACATCCTGGGCTTCGGCTCGCACTCGGGTGCGTGGCGTAGCGCCGAGGTGCCAGCCAACGCTTATCTGGACGTCGAGTACTACCGCAACATCGCGCGCATTTCCGAACGTGGCTGTCTGGACGCGATTTTTCTCGCAGACGGCCCGGCGCTGGCAGGCGATGTCTCAAAACAGCCGGCTGGACGCCTTGAGCCGACCGTGTTGCTGACCGCGGTCGCTCTGGCTACCCAACACATCGGCGTGATCGCCACGGCGTCCAGCACGTACAACGATCCGTTCAACATCGCCCGCCGTTTTGCGTCGCTGGACCATATCAGCGGCGGGCGTGCAGCCTGGAACGTCGTCACCAACGCGGGGGACGCGGCGGCGCAGAACTTCGGACTGGCCGGTGCGCCGTTGCACGTTGATCGTTATGCCCGGGCCGATGAGTTCATCGACGTCACGGTCAAGCTGTGGGACAGCTGGGAGGATGACGCCATCATTGGCGACGCTGGTTCGGGGCGGTTTGCCGACCCGACAAAAGTCCACACAATTGACTTCGTCGGCAAGCACTTCTCGGTCAAAGGGCCGCTCAACGTGCCGCGTTCGCCACAGGGACGTCCGGTGCTGGTTCAGGCCGGTTCTTCGGAGGGCGGCAAGGCCTTGGGCTCACGTTACGCCGATGCGATTTTCACCACCCAGACCACGCTTGAGGACGGCCAGCTGTTCTACCAGGAGATGAAAGAGCGCGCTGCCGGCTGGGGACGCAATCCCGATCACCTGAAGATCATGCCGGGCCTGTCCACCGTCATCGGCAGCACTGAGGCCGAGGCCCATGCGCGATTTGATGCGCTCAACGCCTGGAACGGCGAGCACGGCCTGCTGGAGCAGGTCGCGGGGCGCATCGGGATCTCCGCCAGCGAGTTGGACCCTGATGCGCCGTTGCCGTGGGAGCGCATCGGTTCGGTCGCTGATTTTGAGCGCGGATCCCAAGGCTTTCTGGAAGCGCAGCTGAATCTGGCTCGCCGGGAAAACCTCAGCATCCGCCAGCTGTCGCGGCGCATCCTGGTCGGTCATCGGCTGCTGGTCGGCACACCGGAACAGGTCGCCGACACGCTGACCCACTGGTTCCTGGCCCATGCCGCGGACGGCTACAACATCATGCCGGACATGTTTCCGTCCGGCGTCGAGATCTTCGTCGACGAAGTCGTGCCGCTGCTGCAGAAGCGCGGCGTGTTCCGTCATGCGTACACCGGCAGCACCTTGCGCGAGCACCTGGGCCTGCCGTTTCCGACCAATCAGTACGCGCTGCGGGCCTGACCCGTGGCGTTGCCGTCTTGAAAAAAGGATCAATCATGCGTTACCGCAAGCTGGGCAACAGCGATATCGAGGTCAGCGTTCTGGGGCTAGGCACCATGACCTGGGGGCATCAGAACAGCGAGCGCGATGCGCATCAGCAACTGGATCTGGCGCTGGCCCAAGGCATCAACCTCATCGACACCGCCGAGATGTACCCCACGCCCACCAAGGCCGAAACCTGGCGCACCACCGAGCGTTACATCGGCACATGGCTTGCCGGCAGCGGTCGGCGGGCGGACGTGGTACTCGCCAGCAAGATCGCCGGGCCTGCGCGGGATCCGAAGGGGCAGGCACACATTCGCGACGGCTTGAGTCACCACGATCGACGCAACATCGTCGAAGCATTGGACGGCAGCCTGACGCGGCTGAAAACCGATTATCTGGACCTGTATCAACTGCACTGGCCGGATCGCAAAACCAACATTTTTGGCCAGCGTGAATACCCCTATCAGGAGGACGCGGACGCCGTCGCCATCGAAGAAACGCTGTCGGTGCTGGCCGATCAGGTCAAGGCAGGCAAGGTGCGTCACATCGGTGTGTCCAACGAAACCCCGTGGGGCGTGGCCGAATTTCTCAAGCAGAGCGAGCGTCTGGGCCTGCCCCGCATTGTCAGCGTGCAGAACCCCTACAGCCTGTTGAACAGATTGTTCGAAGGCGGTCTGTCGGAGTTCAGCCACCGCGAAGGCGTCTCGCTGCTGGCTTATTCGCCACTGGCGTTTGGTGCACTGACCGGCAAGTACCTCAACGGCGCATTGCCGGAAGGTTCGCGGCTGTCAGCGGTGTACCGCACCTTCAATCGCTACGACAGCGCGTCCGCCCAGGAAGCCATTGCCGGTTACGTGCAGATCGCTCGACAGCATGGCCTGGCCCCGGCGCAACTGGCGCTGGCCTGCGTCATCGACAAGCCGTTTGTAGCGAGCGCGTTGACCGGCCAGACCACCCTGGCGCAACTGCGCGAAAACCTCGGCGCGCTGGACGTGACCCTCAGCGATGAGATCAAGGCGCAGATCCAGGCGGTTCATCAGCGTGTGCCGAATCCGGCGCCGTGAAGTGCACCCGGTTATCAATCAGAGGGTCAGCCGCAAGGAGGCTGTGAATGTCTCAGGCAATTGAAACGGTCATTGTCGGCCCTGCGACGGGCGTCGGCGGGTCGCGTCCATTGGGCCTTGCCGGTCTCACGCGGTTGCGTCCGGGGCTGTGGGCGGCGGGATTTTTTGTTGCGCTGTTGCTGCTGGCGGCGGCCCTGCCGCACCTCATCGCACCTTACGATCCGCTGGACGCCTCGGCACGTCTGGCTTTCCAGCAGCCCAACGCGCTGCACTGGCTCGGCACCGATGAAAACGGTCGTGACGTGTTGAGCCGATTGATCTACGGCGTGCGCTCGTCGCTGTTCATGGGGCTGGCCGCCACGGCGCTGGGTCTGGCCTGGGGCACGCTACTGGGGCTGGTTTCAGGCCTCGGCCCTCGCTGGCTGGATGCCGGCATCATGCGTGGCGTCGACGTGCTGCTGGCCTTCCCTGACCTGTTACTGGCGCTGGTCATCATCACCTTCTTCGGACAGGGCGCGGCCAACCTGATTCTCGCCGTGGGCATCGCCGGTGTGCCCCGATACGCGCGCCTGGTGAGGGCGCAGACGCTGAACGTGCGCAACGCCGGCTACGTCGAAGCGGCCATCACGCTGGGGCAGTCGTATCTGGCGGTGGTGCTCCGGCACATCCTGCCCAACGCGTTCAAACCGGTGTTGATTCTGGCCACCATCGGCATTGGTGGCACCATCACGGCAGGCGCCGCATTGAGCTTTCTGGGTTTCGGCGCGCCACCTCCGGCGCCGGAGTGGGGCGGCATGATGGCCATCGGTCGCAGCTTCCTGGCCAACGCGCCATGGCTGGTGGCCTGGCCCGCCCTGAGCATCACCTTGACCGTTGTTTCCATCAGTGCCATCGGCCGTGAACTGCTACGGCGCAGCGAAGGAAAACCCCTATGAATGCGAACATCCCGTCACTGGGGCCATTGGTTGATATCCGCGACCTGACCGTACGCTTTGGCACCGCCGAGCCGGTGCTGCACGGGGTCAGTCTGAACATCCATCGTGGCGAATGCCTGGCACTGGTGGGTGAATCCGGGTCCGGTAAAAGCGTGACGGCACGAACCCTGGCCGGGCTGACAGGCAAGGGCGCGCAGGTTCAGGCGGCCAGGCTGGCGTTTCAGGGCATCGATCTGCGGCGTCTGGACGAGCGCTCCTGGCAGCGCTTGCGTGGCGCCAGTATCGGTTTTGTCATGCAGGATGCCCTCGGCGCGCTGGACCCGTTGCGTCGGGTCGGTGCCGAGGTCGAAGAGCCGCTGCAGTTGCACACCGGTCTGGCGGCTGAAGCCCGGCGCGTTCGCGTGCTTGAGCTGCTGCGCGACGTCGGCATTCCCGAGCCCGAACTGCGCGCCAGCCAGTACCCGTGGCAACTGTCCGGCGGACTGCGGCAGCGGGCACTGATTGCGTCGGCCATTGCCTGCAACCCGCGCCTGATCATCGCCGACGAACCCACCACGGCGCTCGACGCCACGGTTCAGGCCCAGGTGATCACGCTGCTGGAAAGCCTGCGAGGGGAGGACAACGCGCTGTTGATGGTCAGCCACGACCTGTCGGTGGTGTCGCGCCTGGCCGATCGGGTTGCCGTGATGCGCCATGGCGTGATCGTCGAGCAAGGCACCACCGAGCAAGTGCTGCAGGACCCGCAGCATCCTTACACTCAGTTGCTGCTGCGGGCGGCTCGTGCGGTGCATCTCAAACCCGAGCGCCGGCCGCTGGCGGCCGTCGAACCCGAGCCCCACGCTCAGGGCGAGGTCCTGCTGGAAGCTCGCTCCCTGAGCAAATCCTTCGTCGGCCCGGACGGTCGCCGTCGTACCGTGCTCAACCAGGTGTCGTTGCAATTGCGCCGCGGCGAAACACTGGGCGTCGTGGGCGAGTCCGGTTCGGGCAAGACCACCTTGACCCGACTGATTCTTGGCCTGGACAGCGCCGATGCGGGCGACGTGTGGGTGGCCGGGCAGCAATGGTCGACACTGGATGCCGGGCAAAAACGTCAGGCACGCCGAGCGGTTCAGGTGGTGTTTCAGGACCCGCTGAACTCGTTCGATCCGCGTTACACGGTGCAGCGGGTGTTGTTCGAGGCGCTCTCGGTGGAGGGTTTGCCCCGAGGTGAATGGCGGAGCAGGGCGCTGCAACTGCTGGAGCTGGTGCGACTTGACGCCAGCGCGCTCACACGTCGTCCCATCGAGCTGTCCGGTGGCCAGCGTCAGCGGATTGCGATTGCCAGAGCCCTGGCATCGGCCCCTGAAATCCTCATTTGTGATGAGCCGGTGTCGGCGCTGGACGTCTCCGTGCAAGCGCAGATCCTTGAGCTGCTCGACGATCTGAAGCGGCGTCTGGGGCTCGCCTGCCTGTTCATCTCCCACGATCTGGGCGTGATCAATCATGTCAGCGAGCGAGTCCTGGTGATGAAGGATGGCGAGGTCGTGGAGTCTGGCCCCGTGCGTGCAGTGTTCGATCGCCCGGCCCATGCCTACACCCGCGCGCTGATCAATGCGATTCCTACGCTGGAAGAGCAGCGCGAGCGCGCCGAGGTCTATCTGCAAATTGCCATCTGAGGCCGTGGCCTGAGTGTTCAAAAAATGTATTTATAGAGGAGTGCCCGCGGTGCCCAAGCAGTTGCATGTCAACCTGTTCGAGATGAATTGTGTCAGCCACATCGTCCATGGCCTGTGGGTACACCCGGAGAACAATCGTCATCGCTTCAACGACCTGGATTACTGGACCGAGCTTGCCCAGTTGCTCGAATACGGCACCTTCGACGGAGTATTTCTGGCCGATGTGATTGGCACCTACGACACGTTTCGCGATGGCCCGGAAACGTCATTGCGCGAAGGCATGCAGATTCCCAGCAATGACCCGCTGCTGGTGATTCCGGCGATGACGGCCGTGACGAAAAACCTCGGTTTTGGCGCTACGTTTTCGACTACCTACGAGCCGCCGTTCGCGTTTGCCCGGCGCATGAGCACCCTTGACCACCTGACCAAGGGGCGAGTGGGCTGGAACATCGTGACTTCGTATCTGCCCAACGCCGCGCGCAATTTCGGTCATGACACGGAGGTGGTTCACGATCACCGCTATGAGATCGCCGACGAGTACCTGGACGTGCTGTACAAGCTGTGGGAAGGCTCGTGGGACGATGATGCGGTGATTCAGGACCGCGAGCGGCGGGTCTACACCGATCCGGAAAAAGTGCGCTACATCGATCACGTCGGCGAGCACTTCAAGGTGGCCGGGCCGCACCTGTGCCAGCCTTCGCGCCAGCGCACGCCGGTGCTGTTTCAGGCCACCGGCTCGCCCGCCGGCATCGAGTTTGCGGGGCGCCATGCGGAGGTGGTGTTTACCGGCGGCATGGATACGGCAGCGGTGCAGGCCAATATCCGGGCCATGCGGCAGAAGGCGATTGCTCACGAGCGTGATCCGGCGGGGCTGAAATTCATCGTCATGGCCGGGGTCATCGTGGGCCGGACCGATGATGAGGTCAGCAACAAGCTCGACAGCTACCGCAAGCTGATGAGCGTCGAGGCGTCCCTGGCTCACGCGCAGTCAGCCGTCGACCTGACCGCGTACCCTCGGGATGTGCTGATCAGTGATCTGATCGAACGACAGATCAAAGGCTGGCAGAGTCTGGCGCGTTTCAAACCGCAGTCCACTGTCGGTTCGGTGCTGGCCCAGCTCGAAGGCTTCAACCGCGAGCGCTTCTTCGTCGCGGGGACGCCGAGCGTGGTCGCCGATGAAATCGAGAAATGGCTGGATGTCGATGGCATCGACGGCATCAACCTGCGGCAGTACCTGTCGTTCGAAACCGCCCGGGATTTCATAGAACTGGTGATCCCGGAACTGCGCCGCCGCGGCCGCTTCCGCGAACGCTACAACGACGGCGAGACCCTGCGCGAACGTCTCTTTGGCGAGGGCCAGGCGCGCTTGCCGAACGACCACTTCGGTGCTCGCTATCGCGACCCGGCAGCCCTGAGTCAGCCGGCCAGACCGCTGAGGTTTCCAGGATGACTGTTGGCTCGCCAACAGTGACTGCACAGATTGTCGTTTCCAACACCTGCGACTCCCCGTTTGAACCCGTGTTTATTCGCCGGAAAACCCGGCATGCCTTGTGCAATAGCCCTGTTCCCGGACTAAAGGCATCAGGACCCATGCGAGAACCCGCCCCGTATTTGCGACTTCCCGGCACACGATCGCGATCGTTGCTCACCCACAGCTCTATAGTCGGTCTCGCTGCACTGTGTGGCGTACTGGTTGGCTGCGGCCAGAGCACATCGACGGTTGCCCACAGCGATCAGCCCGTCAGTGGCGGTACGCTGGTGTACGCCACTGACCGCGAGCCGACCTGCCTGGACCCCCATGTCGGTGGTGACATGCCCCAAGTGTTCGTCGCGCAACAGTATCTCGATTCGCTGGTGTCGATGGACGCTGACGGGCGCATCGGTCCCTGGCTGGCCAAACGCTGGGAGGTGTCCGACGACGGCCTGACGTACACCTTCCATCTGCGCAACGACGTGCATTTTACCGATGGCACGCCGTTCAACGCGGCGGCGGTCAAGGCCAACCTCGATCACATGGCCAATCCGAAAACCCAGTCCAGCACCGCAGGCGGCTACATTCGCCAGTACCGCAGCACGGACGTGATCGACGACGACACAGCGGTGGTCCATCTGGCCAGCCCGTATGCTGCGTTTCTCGAAGTGCTGGCCCAGGGTTTTCTCGGCATCGAATCACCCACTGCGTTGCAGCGGCCTCGCGATGTGAACTGTGAAAGCCCGGTGGGCACTGGCCCGTTCACGGTCGTGCGTTGGGATCGGCAGAGTCAGGTCGAGCTGGTGCGCAATCCCGATTACAACTCGGCGCCGCCCACCGCCAGGCATCAGGGGCCCGCGTGGCTCGACCGTATTGTCTGGAAATTCATTCAGGAGCCGTCCGTGCGTTTTGCCTCGCTGCAGGCAGGCGAGGTGGACGTGATCGAGGCGCTGCCGCCCGAATCCCATGAGGCCGCGCGACGCAACCCTGATCTGAAGCTGATCATCGCCCAACGCCCGGGCAACCCCACCAACGGCACGCTGAACATTACGCGAGCGCCCTTCGACGACCTAAAGGTGCGCGAAGCTTTCGTTCGCAGCGCCGACATCGACGGCGCATTGAAGAGCGTTTACTTCAATGAGTTCCCAAGAGCAGGCGGGCCGCTGAGCCCGGCCACACGCTTCTACAGCCCGGACTTCCAACACGCCCAGGATTACGACCCGGCCAAGGCCGCGCAATTGCTTGATCAAGCGGGCTGGACCCAGCGCGACAGTGAGGGCTATCGCACCAAAAACGGCAAGCGCCTGCAGGTTCACGTGGTCATGGGCAACCGCACGCCGCCTTCCGAATACACCCTGTGGGAACAGGTGCAGGCGACGACCCGGCAGGCCGGGTTCGACTTGATCGTCGACCAGATGAGCGATGTGCTGGCGACCAAACGCCAGGCGGACTGGGACTATGACATTCGCCTGGGCTACTGGAACACCAACACCGCCGACGTGCTGCGGATCATCTTTGGCAGTGAGTTCATTCGTCCGGCAGGCGTCGGCGGCTATCACCAGAACACCGCAGGCTTCAGTGATCCGGCGTTCGACAGCCTGATTCAGCAGGCACTGGCCACTCAGGATGCCGAGCAGCGCCGTGCCCTGTACTACAAGGCGCAGCAGATCGCGTCGAGCCAGTACCTGCAACTGACCACGTACCCGCAGAGCACGCGGCTGGGGATCTACAAAACCACTCAGGGCGTGCGCCTGGAGCCTTCGTTGGCCGTGACGTACCTCTATGACGCATGGGTGAACAAATGACGAATCCGACAGTTGCCCGCGAACTGGCCCATCCACGGCGCGAGCGTTTGCAGCAACAGGGGAGGCGCGCACTGTGGCGTCTGGGCGGCGGCATTCTGGTGCTATGGGCCGTCGCCACGCTGACCTTCTTTGCCTTGCGGCTGATGCCGGGCGATCCGGTGCAGGCGATCCTCGGCGGACCCAGTGGCAACCCCACGCCTGAAACCATCGCCGAAGCCACCCGAGAGTACGGTCTGGACAAGCCACTGCCGGTGCAATACGCCTTGTATCTGGGGCGTCTTGTACAGGGCGACCTGGGGGTTTCCTATTCCCAGCATCTGCCGGTGACGCGGGTGCTCGCCGAGCAATCCTGGCCGACCCTTGAACTGACCTTCACGTCTCTGGCGCTGGCCTGGATTCTGGTATTGGCGCTGACTGTGCTGACGGCCGGCCGTCGACGCTGGGTCGGCAGCCTGGCGTCGCTGGCGGAAACCCTGTCTGCCGCGTTGCCGCACTTCTGGCTCGGCATCCTGCTGCTGGCGGTGTTCGCCTTCGGCCTGCGGCTGTTCCCGCCTGCGGGCAGCGATGGCTGGCGAACGCTGGTGTTGCCGTCGTTTGCCCTGGCCATTCCGCTGGCGGGATTCATCGCCCAGGTCACCCGCGAATCCCTTGACCTGACCCTTGAGCAACCCTTCGTACTGACCGCCAGAACCCGAGGCCTCAGCGATTTCAATGTGCGCTTCAAGCACGCGTTGCGTCACGCCGTGCTGCCGGGGATTTCGTTGTCGGGCTGGGCCATCGGCGCGCTGATCAGCGGGGCGGTGGTGATCGAGGTGATCTTTTCCCGCAAGGGCCTGGGTCGCCAGCTGTTCCAGGCCGTGCAGGCCCAGGACTTGCCGCTGACCATCGGCATCAGCCTGGTGGTCGCCGCCGGTTACGTACTGGCCAACATGCTCGTCGACCTGCTGTACCTGTGGGTCGACCCTCGTCAACAAGGGAATTCGGTATGAGTGAACTGACACTGGAAGCCCCGTTGGCTGCGCGCAGGGTTCAGCGTACGCGCAGCACACTGCGTCCCGGGCCGCTGCTGGCGGTCACTTTTCTGCTGCTGGTGATCGTCGCGGCATTGGTCCCGCAGCTGTTCGCCCACAGCGACCCGCTGGCCATCGTGCCCCGCGACGCGTTTCATCCGCCCAGCTGGAGCCACTGGTTCGGCACCGACCAGTCGGGGCGCGACATCTTTTCCCGGGTGATTTACGGCACGCGGCAATCGCTGTTCATCGGCCTGGCGGCAACCGCCATTGCCATGAGCATTGCCATCGTCCTCGGCCTGCTCGGTGGCCTGGGCGGTGCGCGTATGGATCGAGGCGTCGGCTGGTTGCTGGAAGTGCTGTTCGCGTTTCCCAGTCTGATTCTGGCGCTGCTGTTCGTCGCGATTTTCGGCAGCGGCATCGGGCCCTTGATCGTCGCCACGGGTCTTGGGGGCGCGCCGGGCTATGCGCGGATGGTGCGCGGCCAAGTGCTGGCGGTGCGCAACGCCGGCTACATCGAGTCAGCCAGGGCGCTGGGACATCCGCCATTGCGCATCATCACTCGTCAGCTGCTGCCCAATGCCATGCGCCCGCTGATCGTGACACTGACCATGGGCGTCGGCCAGGCCATCGTCTGGGCGTCGGCCCTGAGCTTTCTCGGTCTCGGCGCACGTCCGCCGGCGCCCGAGTGGGGAACCATGTTGTCCATGGGACGTGACTTCATCGCCAACGCCTGGTGGCTGACGTTCTTCCCCGGGCTGTTCATCGTCCTCACCACACTGTCCACCACGGTCGCGGGCCGTTACCTGCAACAACGTCTGGAGGGGCGTCTTTCATGAGCGACCAGAAACGCTTGATCGTTGAAGGGCTGTCCGTCGAGTTCGCCGGGCAGTCGGTGGTGCGTAACCTGTCATTCACCCTGGAGCCGGGCAAGACCCTGGCGCTGGTGGGCGAATCCGGTTCCGGCAAAAGCGTCACGGCCCGCAGCTTGATCGGCCTGGCCGGTGAAGGCGCCCGGGTGACGGCGCGCAGGTTGAGTTACGCGGGACAGGACTTGTTGAGTCTGTCGGAGCGCGGCTGGCGCGACCTGCGCGGCAAGGACATCGGATTCGTGTTGCAGGACGCGCTGGTTTCGCTGGACCCGTTGCGCCCTGTGGGCAAGGAAATTCTTGAGGTGCTGGAAACCCACCGCTGGGGTGACCGGCGCAGTCGCAACGAACGGGTGATCGAGCTGTTGCAGACCGTGGGTGTGCCGGAACCGGCATTACGTGCCCGCCAGCGGCCTGATCAGCTCTCCGGCGGCTTGCGTCAGCGCGCGTTGATCGCCAGCGCACTGGCGCTTGATCCCGGTCTGGTGATCGCCGATGAGCCGACCACCGCACTGGACGCCACCGTGCAGGCGCAGATTCTTGAGGTGTTGCAGCAGATCAAGGCCCGCGGCGATTCGCTGCTGATCATCAGCCATGACCTGGCGGTCGTTGCGCAACTGGCCGACGAGGTGCTGGTGCTGCATCAGGGCGAAGTGGTCGAGCAGGGGCCGATGGAACAGGTCCTGCGCCATCCTCGACACGCCTACACCCGTTCGCTGCTCGACGCCGTACCCGCCGAGCACGCTCGCGGTACACGGCTTTCCCCCGAGCGCAGCACCCTGGTTGCGCAACCACGTCCCGGTGCCGATTCGCCGGTGCTGCTCACGGCGTCTGGGCTGGGCAAGCGTTATGTCGGTCCGGACCAGCAGTCGCGTCAGGTGGTCGATGGTGTCAGCTTCGAGCTGCGCGCCGGCCGCACGCTGGGCATTGTCGGTGAATCCGGTTCGGGCAAGACGACTGTGGCGCGGATCGCACTCGGCCTGCTGGAGCCCGACGCCGGTGACGTGCAGTTCCTCGACGTCCCCTGGACCGGCGCCGGCCACGCACGGGTGGCGGAGAAGACGCGGCTCCTGCACCGTCGCGACATCAGTGTGATTTATCAGGACCCGTTGAGCTCCTTTGATCCGCGCTGGAGTGTCGGACAGATTCTCGCCGACGCCCTGGACGTTGCCGGCATTGCGTTCGAGCAGCAGCGCCCGCGTATTGCCCAGCTGTTGCAGCAGGTCCGCCTGCCGGCTGATCTGGCGAGCCGTCGGCCGTTGCAGCTGTCGGGTGGACAACGCCAACGGGTGGCCATCGCCCGGGCAATTGCCAGCAACCCGAAAGTCATCATCTGCGACGAACCGGTGTCGGCGCTGGACGTGTCGGTCCAGGCCCAGGTCCTCGACTTGCTGGCCGATCTACAAGCCTCGCTGGGGCTGGCGTACCTGTTCATTTCCCATGATCTGGGGGTGATTCGCCACGTCAGCGACGAGGTGCTGGTGATGCGTCACGGCAAGGTAGTGGAAAGCGCTGAGGTCGAGACCCTCTTTGAGCAACCGCAACACGAATACACCCGTCGCTTGCTGGGCGCGGTACCGCGTCTGCCAGGCGCGGGCAGCGAGCTGGTGGTGCCGCCACTGGAACCGGAAAGCGCGGTGCTGCTGTTTGATGAATCCCGGCTGTGGAAAATCGCCATTTAAGTTCGATGCTGAACAAGGAACTGCCATGAGCACGTTGTCTGCTGTACCCAAAACGCCTGTCACTTCGGTGGAAGAACTCAATCGTCGCGCCGACGCGTTGCTGCCGCAGATCGCGGCCGGCGCCGCACAACGCGAGCGCGACCGGCAATTGCCTTATGACGCCGTGGCGCAGATCGCCAGGGCCGGGCTGTTCACCACCCGGATTCCGACCCGATACGGCGGAGCGGGTGGCTCGGTCAAGGACGTGATCGCGCTGTTGATTCGCATCGCCTCGGCGGACTCCAACGTGGCCCAGGCGCTGCGGCCCGGTTTTGGCTTCATCGAGGGGCTGCTGGCCTCTCGTGCCGAGGGCGCGGAAGGCGAGCGTGAACGCTGGTTCGAGCGCTATCTGCAAGGCGCCGTCGTGGGCAATGCGGGTTGGGAAGTCGGCGGCGCCAACGGATCGATCAGCGCGCGCATCGTGCGTGATGGCGAGAACTACCGGGCCACCGGCAGCAAGTACTACAGCACCGGTTCGTTGTACGCCGACTGGGTCAGTGCGGTGGCACTGGACGAAGACGACCAGCCGGTCTCGTTCATTTTGCCCCGTGATCGCAAGGGGCTTGAGTTGCTGGATGATTTCGACGCCATGGGCCAGCGCCTGACGGCGAGCGGTACCACGCACCTGCACGACGTGCTGGTCAGGCCCGAAGAAATCCGCACGCGCACGGTCGAGGAGGGGACGCGCACGATTGTGACGCCGTTCCTGCAGGTGTTCCTGGCTTCGGTGCAGGCAGGCATCGCGCGCAACGCCTTGAACGATGCCGTGACGTTCGCCAATCAGCACGCTCGCCCGATCAAGCACAGCACAGCCAGCCGCTCGGTTGACGACCCGTATGTCGAACTCAGTGTGGGCGATATTTCTGCCCGGGCGTTTACCGCCGAAGCGGTGGTGCTGCGGGCTGCCGAATCCATTGATCGGGCATGGGCTGCCGATCTTGATGCCGACGCAGTGGATCAGGCCGCTGTCGATGTGGCGCAGGCGCAATACATCGCAGCGGAATCCGCGCTGAAAGCCGCAGAATTGATCTTTGATGTCGGCGGCGCCTCGACGACCGGTCGCGCCCATAACCTGGATCGGCACTGGCGCAATGCGCGCACGGTTGCCAACCACAATCCTCGGCACTGGAAAGCTGCAGCGGTCGGCGCCTGGCAACTCAAGGGCACGCCACCGCCGAAGTCCGGGTTGTTTTGAAGGGGGCCGCGAAAGCAGCGTGAGTGCACATGTTTATCCAGACGAGACCTCGGGCAGGCCATGGGCATTGATCAAGGCATCAGCTCCGTCAACCGCGACTCTGCGGGTCTGATCCGACGCGTCAGGGAATGCCCGACCCCGTCCAACCTGCGCCGCATCCCCATGATCATCGGCTGCGCGCTGTTCATGGAGCTGATCGACGCGACTGCGGTGCTCACGGCATTGCCACAGATGGCGCGGGATTTCGGTGAGCCCAGTGTGCGCATGAACCTGGTGGTGTCGCTGTATCTGCTGGCGGTGGCGCTGTTCGTACCCGTGAGCGGCTGGGCGGCCGATCGTTTCGGACCCAGGCGGGTGTTCATCAGCGCCATCGTGCTGTTCACGCTGGCGTCGGTCGGCTGCGCCTGTTCGAGCTCGCTGTTTCAGCTGTCGATGGCGCGCATGGGACAAGGCGCGGCAGGGGCGATGATGGTGCCGGTGGGGCAGGTGATCCTGCTGCGCTGGTCGGCCCGGGAAAATCTACTGCGCGCCATGTCGTACCTGACGATCCCGGCATTGATCGGGCCCATCCTGGGGCCGCCGCTGGGTGGCGTGCTGGTCACGTTCCTGTCGTGGCACTGGATTTTTCTGATCAACCTGCCCATCGGCATTCTCGGTGTGGCGCTCGTCCTGCGCTATATCCCGGATTACCCCGGCAGGCCGGGAGAGGTACTGGACGTCCCGGGTCTGCTGCTCAGCGCGGCGGGACTGGGTGGGCTGGTGTTCGGTTTCGAGGCCTTGGGCCATGGCTTGCTGCCACGCAACGGGGCGCTGCTATTGATCGGCTTTGGCGTCGTTGCCGCCTGTTTGTACGTCTGGCATGCCCGGCGCGCGGCCCACCCGTTGATTGACCTTTCCCTGCTGCGAATCCCCACATTCGGCGTGACCTTCTGGGGCGGCAATCTGATGCGCATCGGCAGCGCGTCCCAGCCTTTTCTGCTGGTGCTGCTGTTTCAGCTGTGCTTCGGACTCAACCCGCTGGAGGCCGGATTATTGAGCTTTGTCGGTGGCGCGGGGGCATTCCTGATGAAACTGCTGGCGGTGCGTATCGTCAGCCGCTTGGGCTTCCGGCGAACCCTGATCGGCAACGCCGTATTGACGGGACTGACGCTGGCCGCCTGCGGCATGTTCAGCATTTCCACCCCGTACTGGATCGTCGTTGCGGTGCTGTTCACCAGCGGCATCATTCGCTCGTTGCAATTCAGTACCCTCGGCGCACTGACCTATGCCGACGTGCCGCCCGACCAATCGAGCGCCGCCAGCAGCCTGTCGGCCATGACCATTCAACTGACCATGAGCCTGTCAGTGGGCATCGCCGCAGCCTTGCTCGGCCTGATCATGTCGGTTCGCGGGCACGCGACGGTTGCTGAAGGCGACGTGGCGCTGGTGATGGGCCTGGCGGGGTTGCTGTGCGCCGTGTCGGGTCTGGTCTACCGCAAACTGTCGCCCCAGGCGGGCGCTTCGGTTTATGCAGCACGCAGCCGCTGATCTTCCCCGAGGATCCAGCGGCCATCACCCATTTTTGCCTGAAAGCTGCGCGGCCACAGGCGTCATTCAGGAATGCTATCTGTCATGAGCTCGTCTTTCTCACCCTTTGCACCCCGTGATCGCCGGTTACTCAGCTGGAGGGTGGAACATCTGCCGTCCACGCCGGCGGCCTTCGTCCGATTTTTCATTGGCAACTTCAAGGGCTGGTACGTCGCGATTCTGCTGCTGCAAATCGCGGCAGTGGTGTGCTCGATCCTGATTCCATGGGGGCTGGGGCAAATCACTCGCACGGTCAGTAACGGGCTGGACGCCGAACACGCCTTCGAGGTGTTGCGCTGGCCGTTGACGGCCTTTGCCCTGCTGCTGGTGTGCGAGGTGCTGTTCACCCGCGCGGCGGCCGGGTGCCACATTCACGTACTGCCGTTGCAGCGCCGGACGGTGACCCACGTGGTGTTTGCCTACCTGCAGCAGCACTCCCATCGGTTCATCAGCAACGAGTTTGCCGGCGCCCTGGCGCACCGGGTTTCCGAGGTGGCGATGGGGGTGAACCAGACGCTGAGCATCTTGCTGTTTGATCTGATTCCCTTGCTGGTGACGCTGAGCCTGGCGACGGTGCTGTTGTGGACGGCCTCACCCCTGCTGGCGGTGTTCATGGCGGGTTGGTCGGCGTTGTTCATCGCCGTGTGTTACCTGCTGGCGCGTCGCAGCCACCCGCTGGCTCAGCAGTACTCGGCCGCGCGCAGCATCAGTTCCGGCAAGGTGGTGGATGCGGTGTCGAACCTGGCCAACATCCGCCTGTTCGCCCGGCACGCGTTCGAGCACAACTACCTGGGCACGTTTCTGGACAAGGAGGTCGCCGCGGCCTATCGCTCGCTGGGCTACATGGAGAAGATCCGGTGGTTCCAGACCAGCTGCGGGGTGTTGCTGAAACTGGGCCTGTTGATGCTGGCGCTGTACCTGTGGCGCAGTCATCGCATCGACATTGCAGCGTTCGTCATGGCCACCAGCCTGTCGCTGCTGATCATCAGCGATGTGGGCAATCTGTCCCGTCGCTTTCTCGAATTTTTCGAAGCCACCGGCAACATTTCGAACGGGGTGCACACCTTGATTCGGCCCCATGAGGTCATCGACCGACCGGGTGCCAAGGCGCTGCAGGTCAAGCGCGGAGATCTCGAATTTCGTGACGTCGGTTTCAGCTATGGCACCGACCAGCCGATCTTCGAGCACTTGAACATCGTCATTCCGGCGGGGCAGAAAGTCGGTCTGGTGGGCGCTTCGGGTTCGGGCAAATCAACCCTGTTGAGTCTGCTGCTGCGGCTGTACGACGTGCAGAAGGGCGGGGTGCTGATCGATGGCGTGGACGTGCGCAATGTCACGCAGCACTCGTTGCATCAGCAAATCGGCCTGATTCCCCAGGAACCGGGGCTCTTCCACCGCAGCATTCGCGAAAACATTCACTACGGTCGTCTGGATGCGTCGATGGAGGAGGTGGCCGAAGCGATTCATCGCGCAGGCGCCAGCGAGTTCATCGACAGCATGGAACACGGTGACGAGTCGCTGGTGGGCGAACGCGGGGTCAAGCTCTCGGGTGGCCAGCGTCAGCGCATCGCCATCGCACGGGTGCTGCTCAAGAACGCACCGATCCTGGTGATGGATGAAGCCACGTCGAGTCTGGACTCGATTACCGAACGCTTCATTCAGGACAAGCTGGACGAAATCATGGAAGACAAAACCGTGTTGGTGGTGGCGCACCGTCTCTCGACGGTCGCGCATCTGGACCGGATTCTGGTGTTCGACAAGGGCAGGGTGATCGAGGACGGCAACCATCAACAGCTCTTGCTGCTGGGCGGGCAATATGCGCGGTTGTGGAATCGCCAGTTCAGCGATGCATTGCAGCAGGAGGCGGTCTGACGGGGGCGGTTGCAGCGATGCGGTGGGTAACGCACACCGCATCGTTGCCTCAGAACCGGGCTGGACTTGGTAAGGTTTGTTGGATGGTGTAACGAAATCAGAGAACTATTTTTGTTTGATGGGAGTGAGTGTGCTCACCAGTGCGCCAGCACAGGCGATCTATAGCATCGTCTGTACTGGCGCTTTTGTGAGCGAGCTCACTCGCACAGGTCCATCCAGGGTCCGGTCATCTATTTCGCGGTGATCACTGACAACTTGGTAATCCCGGCCTTTTCAATCGATGCCATCGCTCGCGCCACTTCGCCGTAATTCACGCCGTTGTCTGCTTGCAGTTGCACGCGCACGTCGGCGTTCTTGTCCTTGGCGGCCTTGAGGTTGGTTTCCAGCAGATCCGGCTGGATCTCGTCTTTGTTGATGAACAGCTTGCCCTTGTCGTCGATGCTCACCACCAATGGATCCTTCTGTTCCACCGGTGCGACGGATTCGGTCTTGGGCAGGTTGATCGGGATCGAGTTGGTCAACAGGGGCGCTGTGACGATGAACACCACCAACAGCACCAGCATCACGTCCACCAGCGGCGTAACGTTGATCTCGCTCAGCACTTCATCGCTATCCTGGGTTGAGAAAGCCATTTCAGGACGCCTCCTTCACTTTCTGGGCTGTGGCAGTAGCGCCCGACTTGTTCAGCACCGGATGCAGCAGCACGCGGAACGCATGTTTCTGCGCCAGGCTGTAGAAGTCATGGGCGAAGTCGTCCAGGTCAGCGGCGGTCAGCTTCAGGCGGCGCAGGTAATAGTTGTAAACCAGCACCGCCGGCACGGCCACGGCGATACCCACGCCTGTGGCCACCAGCGCGGCACCGATCGGCCCGGCGACTGTTTCAAGGCTTGCCGAACCTGCAGCGCTAATGCCCTTGAGCGCCGACATGATGCCCCAGACCGTACCGAACAGGCCGATGAAGGGCGAGGTGCTGCCGATACTGGCCAGAATCGCAAGGCCGGTTTCCAGCGAGCGGCGTTCACGGACAATCTGCTGGCGCAGCGCGCGTTCCAGACGGTCCTGATGATTGATCGCCTGGCTCAGGTCAGCGGCCTGACCGCCTTCCGCCACCTGAATTGCGGCGTAGCCTGCCAGGGCGACACGGGCTGCCGCGCCTGGTTGGGTCTGGGCCAGTTCCGCCGCGGAATCCAGGCTGGATGCGGCCCAGAACTGCTTGTGGAATTTCTTGTCTTGCCCCTTGAGCCGGGCGAACTGAACACCCTTGAGCAGGGCCAGTCCCCAGGTGGCAACGGAAAAAACGATCAGCAGCCAGATGACCGCGTGTTCAATGGATTCGAAAGGCGAAGCGATAAGGTTCATGTGAGTACTCCAACAAGGCGTTCAAATCGTGTAGCGATGCGCCTTTGGTCAGGTAGCCCGCAGTGTGGTGAAGCGAAATCAGGGTTTATTGCAATTTGAAATCGATCGGCACGCTGACCCAGCCATCGACCGGGTTGTTGCCCTGTTTGGCTGGCGCAAAACTCCAGCGCTTGACGGCGGCCAGCGCCGCGTCGTCGAGCTGATCGCGACCGCTGCTTTTCTGAATCTGGATCTCGCCGGGCTTGCCGGTGGCCAGCACGTGCACGCGCAACAAAACGGTACCTTGCCAATTGCGGCGCATGGCCAGGGCCGGGTATTCCGGGGCCGGATTGTGCAGATAGCCGGCGTTGGCCGAGGCCGGTGTCACGGGGGCGGGCGCCGGTGGTGCAGGCGGAGCCGGAGCCGCGACCGGCGGTGGCGGCGCAAGGGGTGGCGACGGCTCCACAGGTTTGTCCACCGGCCTGGGCACCGGCTTGACCACCGGTTTTGGCTTAGGGGTCGGCTTCGGGACCGGCTTGGGCGGCGGCTTCACGGCCAGCTCGTCCTCGACCGGCGGTGGCGGCTCAACGGCGGGCTCAGGGATGGGGGCGGGCGGTGGTGGTTCGACAACCGGCGGCGCGGGCTGGGAAAACTCGATGGTCATCGGCGGGATTTCCGGCGGCACGACAGGCAACGGCGGCGTCGATGAACTGTTGACCCAATAGATGACAGCACCATGCAGCACCAGCGCGAAGACACCGAGCAGTACCGCTTCGCGACGGCTCAGAATGCGCCCGGGCGTGGTGTGCAGCCTCGACAGCGCCAAAGGCCCTCGATAGACCCGACCCAGGTCGAGCAACTCGCCGCCCGGCGCCTGGCGCCAGAGCACATCCAGTGCGCTCGCTGTTTGGGCATTGGCCATTGATTTACTCCTGGATGTTTAACAAAACCGGAACTCGGGTTCCGTTATTAACGGCAGGTGACGGAAGAGATTCTCCGCATGCCTTTGATGTCACACCCGAGACTAGAGCAAGAGCCATACCAATTAGTGAAAACCTGCAAACAGTGCGTTTTTTCCACGGCGGGCTGGCATGAAAGTATGAGGAATACACGTTTTGTCGTTGAGCTGTTGGCAGGCAAACAGTCGCTGTTATGAGCAGCTGCTTTTCAGCTATATCAGAAACAGGTCAGGAGTCTATTCAGAGGGTTGTGGGGGGGTGCGCGCTTTCTGGCAACTGTTGTTGATCCGACAGTGGAAACACAAAATGCACGTTGCGTTAGGGGATTGCTTAATAAAACCGTACTTAAGACAGCTAATAACCGGTGGCACGAACTCTGCTAAGTGTCTCGAGAGCGCAACTATACGAATAGATGCTCCCCTGTCTATGACCTAATGGAGCAAGTATCCCGATGCTGCAGAAGTTTGATGTAAGCGCTCTGCGTTTTGATTCACTGGCCACGGCTTCCAGCCTGGGCGTATTGCTGATGCTGGTCCACGGCACTTCACTCGCCGCTGATGACCCGAATGCCCAGGCCCCTCGACTTTCCACCGTGACCGTGACCGGCGCTCAGGCCAGTGAGGCGCAGAAAGCCGAAAGACAATTGGCGAAGGTGCCGGGCAAGACGGCGGTCATCGACAACCACGAAATTGAAAAAGGCCGTGCCTCCAATGCCGAAGATGTACTGGCGTTGCAACCGGGTGTCTTCGCCCAGGCCACCAGCGGCTCAGCCGCCAACAAGATTTCGATTCGTGGTTCAGGTCTGAACACGTTTTATCAAGGCTATGTCCTGGGCATAAAATTCCTCTTCGACGGTTTGCCGCTCACCGGGCCCGGCGGTACGCAGGAAGACATGCTCGACATGGCCGGGGTCGATCACACGGAAGTGCTGTACGGCGCCAACGCGTTTAACTATTCGGCGTTGTCCCTGGGCGGCGCGATCAACTTTGTCAGCAAGACCGGACGCACCGATCCCGGCAATTACGCGCGCTTCGAAGCCGGGAGTTACGGTTATCGCAAACAGGTATTGAGCACCGGAGGCGTCGAGGGCAATGCCGATTATTACGTCAGCCTGCAGCACAACGAACGGGACGGTTATCAGGACGATACTGCGAACAAAGGGCAGGGCATCGTCGCCAACTTCGGCTATGTCTTTAATCCGAAACTGGAGACGCGTTTCTTTCTGCGTTACCGGGTGGAGACCCTGAGCCAGGGCAACACGCTGACCAAGTACCAGATCAAGCACGACCCCACCAGCAACGCCGTACCGTTCGGTCGCAAGAAGGACGGCACCACACTGCTGGGCAGCAAGACCACTTACACCTTCGACGACAACGCCAGGCTTGAAGTCGGACTGGGCTACAACGACTATCCGCTCTACAACGGCTGGCGTTACTCGGCCACGCCCCAGGACTGGCGCTCCAAGGACATCAACCTGACCCTGCGCTACCTGCGCACCGGCGACACTTTTCTGGGCCTGAACAGCGACAGCACCGAGACCTTCAGCACCACGCGCGCTTACCTCGCCGACGTGAAATCCCATAGCAAGGCGACGAAAATCAAGCAGCAGGAAGCCAACTACACCGGCTCGCGCGACACCGTGTTCTCCCTGGGCAACGAGCTGCAGCTGACCGATGACCTGTGGCTGTCCTCGGGGCTGTCGTTCATCGACATCAAGCGCAAAGCCGACATCGAATACACCACCGGGGTCAACACCACGGCGTTTCCCAATAGCGTGGAATACGAAGAGCGTGACGTCGCGCCCCGTATCGGCCTGCGCTACGCGCTGACACCGGAATTCGAGCTGTTCGGCAACGTCAGCCGCTCCATCGATCCGCCGGTTACTTGGCAACTGGGCAGCACCGGCACACCTTACCTGCGCGACGTACGCCCGCAAAAAGCCAACACCGTAGAGTTCGGAATTCGCGGTGGCCATGGGATTTTCGATGGCAGCCTGACGCTGTACCGGTCGTGGGTGCAGAAAGAATTGCTCTCTGTCGTGGTGCGCCAGGCCACCGCCACCCAAGATCAGCTGGTGGCGACCTCCAACGGCAGCGCAACCCTTCACCAAGGGATCGAAGCGGGACTCAACGCGTTGTTGTGGGAAGGACAGGGCGGCGACACCGTGACCCTGCGCCAGGCCTTCACCTACAACGATTTCCACTACCGCCACGACGCCACCTTTGGTGACAACGAGCTGCCCGGCCTGCCGCGTCAGGTCTATCAGGCCGAGCTTGAATACCGCCAGGCCGCAGGCTTCTATGCGCAGTTGAATGCGCGCTCGGCATCGAGTTACTACGTCGACTTTGCCAACTCGCTGGGCGCACCGTCGTACACCCTGTGGGGCGCCAAATTCGGTTATGAGGCGCCGAACCGCCAGTGGGAGGTCTTCGTCGACGCCCGCAACCTGACCAACGAGCGTTACGCGACGGCGTCCAACACGGCCTACGATGCCAAAGGCGAGGACTCGGCAAACTTCTATCCGGGCGATCCGATCAACGTGACCACTGGCGTGTCGTACCGCTTCTAGATGCGCCGGTCTGTTCGACCTTCAGAAAGGCTTGCCAGGAAATTCCGTTGCTTCATATGTAGCAGCGGAACGTTACGCATCAGAGGGAAGGGGACTGGTCACCTTGTTGAATCAGATCAGGCGTAATTGATTGTCTACCCAGCGCGGCGCCGCAATGGGCGCTCGGGTTTCAAGCCATCGCGGGCCGTTTCACCTTGCGACTCAATCCAGGTGTTTTGCCCGTGACGCGCTTGAACGCACGACTGAACGCAGCCTGGGAGGTGTAGCCCAGACGTTGTGCCACCTCTTCAATCGGCAGCCCTTCAAGGCTCAGCCACTGGCTCGCCAGGCGCATTCGCAATTCAGTGACGTAGCGCAGCGGCGTCATGCCGATCGTCACCTGGAAGCGGTCCGCGAAAACCGAGCGCGAGGTATTGCAGCGCTCTGCCAACTGCGCGACGGTCCACTCGCGTCCCGGTTGTTGATGAACCGCCAGCAGTGCACCGGCCACGCGTGGATCACGCAAGGCGGCGACGAGGCCAGAGGCATTCCCGCAGGCGCACTCGACCCAGCCGCGGACGATCATGGCAGCCACCACGTCAGCCAAGCGTGCGAGGATACCGGCGAAGCCGACACGGGCCGCACTGACTTCGCGCTCCATGGTGCTCAGTATCGGCACCAGCCCGGGGTAACGCTGGCCGCCGGCATCAATCACCATCAGGCCCGGCATCAGCCGGCCAAGGCCATGGATGCTGCCCAGTTCGAACTCCATGCAACCACTGAACAAAAGGGTGCTCGGCGTGGCGTTGGCATCGGTTCCGGCATCCACTGCACTGACGGTGTCACCCAAGGGTGCACCATCCAGACGATCGATGTCTTGAACAGGCGCGTCCGTATGGGAAAGCAGCCGATGGGCCGCGCCATGGGAGATGAACACGGCGTTGCCGGCAGACAGCGCGTAGGTGCTGCCGTCCTCCATTTGCAGCACTGCATGACCGACGGCCAGGAAGTGGAACCAGGCGTGCCCGGGTGTTTCCGCGAAACCCAGACCGAAGGTAGGCCCCGTCTCGATACGCCGGTACTCGACGCCGCGCAGGCGCATGCCACGCAGCAATTCGTTGATGAGGTCCGAGGAGAGAGCAAACTGATCTGCAGGCATCATTCAGGTGTTTCGGTCAAAAAGTTGAGACCGAGGATCATAGATCATCCGGTTTTCGGCGCCTAGACTCTGTCTCCCAATGACGATCGGGAGATCCTGCAAATGACTGACTGTGTATGTAACGCCGCATCCGACCGCCAGCCGGGCATCGGCGCGGACGTGGAACCTGCGACACCCGCGTGGATGGCCGTCTTCTCGTTGGCGATGGGCGTGTTCGGATTACTGACCGCCGAGTACCTTCCGGCGAGCTTGTTGACGCTGATGGCGACCGATCTGGGCGTGTCGGAAGCGCTGGCTGGCCAGGCGGTAACAGTGACAGCCGTGGTGGCGCTGTTCGCCGGGCTGCTGGTGCCAGGCCTGACCCGGAGCATCGACCGACGTTGGGTGTTGCTGGGTTTTTCAACGTTGATGGTCGCCTCCAACTTGTTGGTCGCCGTATCCTCCAGCTTCGTGGTGCTGTTATTGATGCGCATTTTGCTGGGCATCGCCCTTGGCGGGTTCTGGAGCATGGCGGCGGCAGTGGCGATGCGACTGGTGCCGAGTGCGTTGTTGCCTCGGGCGCTGTCGATCATTTTCAGCGGCATCGCCATCGGCACGGTAGTGGCGGTGCCGCTGGGCAGCTACCTGGGTGGGCTGTATGGCTGGCGCAGCGCGTTCTTTGCAGCGGCGGCGGTCGGCATGGTGACCCTGGCTTTTCAGTCGTTCACGCTTCCGCAGCTCGCGCCGCGCCGGCCAGCCAGACTTCGCACCATTTACGAGGTGTTGCGGCGTCCGGGCATCGCCATGGGCATGTTCGGTTGCGTGCTCGTGCACAGCGGGCACTTCGCGATGTTCACCTACGTGCGGCCGTTCCTTGAAGGGACGACCGGCATCGGCCCCCAAGGGCTGTCACTGATGTTGCTGGGGTTCGGTGCGGCGAATTTCGTCGGCACGCTGTTGGCCGGTAAGTTGCTGGAACGAAACCCACTGGCCACCCTGGTGCTCATGCCCGCGCTGGTCGGCGTTGCAGCGCTGGCGTTGGTACTGTTGCCGGCCTCGGTGCCAGGGCAGGCGGTACTGCTGGCGATCTGGGGCTTGGGCTTTGGCGGTGTGCCGGTGGCGTGGTCTAACTGGGTCGCCAGCGCGGTCCCTGATCAGGCGGAAAGCGCCGGAGGCATGGTCGTGGCATCTGTGCAGTCAGCCATTGCCACCGGCGCCGCTGCGGGCGGCGCAATGTTCAACCTCGGTGGCAGTGCAGGCGTATTCGTCGCGGCGGCCGTGCTGATGCTGCTGGCTGCGTTGATGATTGCGCTGCGCGTCCGCGTTCCTTCTGTCCAGGGCGATCGCGAGCCCAAAC
This sequence comes from Pseudomonas sp. NPDC078416, assembly GCF_050268485.1. Taxonomy (NCBI): domain Bacteria; kingdom Pseudomonadati; phylum Pseudomonadota; class Gammaproteobacteria; order Pseudomonadales; family Pseudomonadaceae; genus Pseudomonas; species Pseudomonas sp. NPDC078416. Next base: position 85,411 of record NZ_JBNNGV010000003.1, read on the forward strand.
CCGCGTTCCATCTTTGATCCGGGGTGCCAAACTACCTCGCTGTTGTACTACCGCTAGGATCTCGGTCCCGATGCCTGTCTGGGTTGGGCCCGACGATGGGCGGAGCAGGGCGCAGGCCTCTTTGGCGGCAGCGGAGGCATCGGCTCCGAGCACATCCCCCGGCTACACGGCGACCTGATGCCAGCCGCCAACGCCAGGCTGTCGCAAGCCAATGGATGGCATGAACTTCGATGTTGATTTGCATTGTCCACGCTGCCAGCGTTCCTCGGTGTCGGTGTCGGTGTCGGTGTCGTCACGTTAGTCTGATCGCCAGCGCCACCTTGCTGTACGTGGCGCTGATCAACGCAGCGGTTGCAACGTTGAGCGTTCCGTTCCTGCAACCGCTTGTGCGTATTTACGTACAGCTAGCATGAAACACGCCGCGGTTAATTCAGCTGTTGTTCATTTACGTTGCGCGGGCTGCCTGTGCTGGGCATCAGGATCTCCGGGTCGCATCGGCGGTTATCGGCGTGACCTTGCCAGGCGGTGCGATCCGGCAACTGACTCAGGTTTTGTGAAAGGGAAGCTATGGACTATGGATTGATGAATGGGGTTACAAAGAATCGCCACGCTGACACATCATTTAACATAATATACATTATGCGTAACACCATGTTACGCATTTGGGGGTGTGTCTCAGACAATCGAACGTGGCGTCTCTCTATTCTCGGATCCTCTGTCATGCCATGAAGCTTCACGCCGATACCAACGCTTGGTCTTCAATGCTCACAGCTCACAGCTCACACCGTTCACTCCAAACTCGATGATCCAACAATAACGATCACCGCTTACCTGCAGCGCACCGCTGGATCAAGCTCAGCCTTCGAATCCAAAGCGAACATCTCGTGCGCCAGGCCAGCGCTCAGTCACCAGAATCAATATCTGATCCTCACTCACGCGGATGTCGATACCTGACCGCCGCCAGTGATATGCACCACAGATGACACGCCACAAGCGCAGATCCCGAGACCTGCGACAATGCAGCTCAGCGATATCCAGCTGACCGCCAGCGCCTGACCACCCGGGATCTTGTACAGCGACTCCATGACTGCAGGCCTGACACTCGACCCCAGATTCACCGTCCCAGGCCTATGCCAGGGAGAATCCCGAGGACTGTCACTAAGACCACGTGAACCAGCAGCTCGCTAACGCGTTTCCTACGGGGTCACCAGCGCTTGAACACCCCCAAAGCCCAGTAAAATAAGGCCTGCAGAGCAACAACGCTGCCAAAAAAGCGCCAAACAGACAGGAGAATCGCCACATGTGCATGGCATAACTTGCTGAAAGCCCGCGAAACCACACAGCGACACCCGAAGACATGGCCTCAAAGGCTCTGACAAGCCTAAACCAGCTCACAAACCCCAAATGGCTTAAAGCGACCCCGCTAACACACCCCAACTCAAAAATGCAATATCCGATAACTGTCAGACCCGGATATTGCATATGCACGTCAGCTGCACGATCATGCGGCCATCTTCCGCATCCCCAGCCAGCGAATACAAATGCCCGCGCCTTCGTCACCGCATCCGTTGTTTGAAACCTACGCAAAGTTCGGCGAGCTCAACTTCAGCTCTTTAAAGGAAGAGCTTCCGGCAATCCGCGATTATCTCGAGCAATTCCCTGCCGAAATCCAGGCCGTCGAAGGCTACCGCGCCGTGCGCAGCTTTCTCAAGTCCTACGCCGGCAACGAATCCACGTTTAATTCTTACCGCACCCACGTCGAGCGACTCCTGCTGTGGACGATGCTCAAATCCAGAACACCCCTCCTCGCCATGCGCCGCACCCAGGCGGAGAGTTTCATGGAATTCTGCCTGGCACCTGACCCCGCCTGGGTCGGTCCGGTGGTCAAATCCCGCTTCACACGCCTCGGTGCGCGCAAGAAAACCGCCACAGACACCTTTGTACTCAACCCCGACTGGCGGCCGTTCAGCCAGACCGTCGCCAAGGAAGAACGCAAGCGCGCTCAGGAAGAAAACCGGCCCGCCCTTCAGGACACTTACCGGTTGGCTCAAGGCTCTATCGCGCAGATATTCGCGGTGTGTGGCAGCTTTTTCCAGCACGCGATCGATGAGGGTTTCTGCGAGCAGAACCCGTTTCGCGCGGTGAAGCAAAAGAGCAAATACAAAGAGCGCAACACCGATAACCAGGACACACGCATCCTGACCTCGCTGCAGTGGGATTTCGTGCTGGAAACCGCCGAGCTACTGGCCGCCGAGGACGCCAAGTACGAGCGCACCCTGTTTATTGTGGCGACGATTTTCGCCATGTACCTGCGGGTGTCCGACCTGGTCGGCCGTGATAACTGGAAACCGACCATGGGCGACCTGCGCAAGGACGGCGCCGGCAACTGGTGGTATCACGTGGTGGGCAAAGGCAACAAAGCCGGCAAGATCAGCGTGCGTGACGATTATGTCGAGAACTACCTCAAGCGCTGGCGCCTGCATCAGGGTCTTCCCCCCCTGCCCGGCTTCCGTGAAAGCACGCCGCTGATTGCCACTCAACGTGGCCGCGCCGGGTTGTCCGACCGGCATATCCGTGTGCTGCTGCAGGAAGTATTTGATCGTGCATTGCAGCGCATGCAGGCCGAGCACTGGCCAGACGAGGATGTCGGCCGCCTGCGGGCGGCGTCATTGCACTGGCTGCGGCATACCTCGGCGACCTTCGATGCGCCGCACCGCGACATGAAAGACCTGCAAGTCGATCTGCGCCATAACAGCCTCAGCACCACGCAGAACGTGTACTACAACTCTGAAGATGAGAAGCGTGCGTACTCGGTCAAGCGTTTGCCGATGAAGGAGCACGGCTGAATAGCCGTGATTTCAAAGTCCGTACTGACCAGACGACGGCTGTTCAGGACTTTGCGCTACCGCATCTGCAGAATGACGGGATCAGGGCTGGCGGGGTCTGTTTTGGCGCGAAGCTTACTGACTTCCTTCGCCTCCACTGCGTCGCCCTGATTGCCCCACGTTGAGCGCACAAACGTCAGGACGTCGGCGATCTCCTGATCCGTCAGCTGATTGCGATACGGCGGCATCCGATACGCGTCGGGCACGCCACCGGCGATCACCCGGTCAGAGCCATTGAGCGTCGCGTTGATCCCCGTGGCGCTCTCGTTGACCATAGAGGACGATGCGCCGGCCAGCTGCGGGATCCACTGGCCCTGCCCGCGACCGTCCTGACCGTGACAGCTGCTGCATTTGGCGAGATACGTCCTGGCACCCGGGCTCGACCACGCCACAGGGGCGGGACTCGGCTTCCAGGGCGGGCCATCTTTGCCGTTTCCGGGAAGCGAGACCAGATAGTGCGCGATCGCCCCGAGATCGTCGTCGGACATGTACTGGGTCGAGTTGTTGAACGCCTCGGTCATGGACCCGGTGACGACGCTGTGCACGTTTCGCCCGGTTTTGAGGTATTGCACGATCTCCGGTTCGCTCCAGCGCCCAAGCCCGATATTGGGGTCCTGGCGCAGGCTGGGCGCGTACCAGCCGTCAATCAGCGCGCCGCTGAGGTAGGCAGGACTGCGCTCATCCAGAGCCTTTTCATTCATCGTGATGCTGCGTGGTGTGTGGCAACTGCCGCAATGCCCCGGGCCCTGGACGATATACGCGCCTCGGTTCCACGCTTCGTCCTTGCCCGATTTGGTCTGATACGGATCGGAATCGGCGAACGCCGCGTTCCATAACGCCAACGGCCAGCGCATGTTCAACGGCCAGGGTATTTCGCTCTGCTTGCTCGGGACGTCGGCGGGTGTGACACCCTTCATGAAAAACGCGTAAAGCGCTTTCACGTCGTCGTCGCTGAACTTGGAAAACGAGGGATAAGGCATGGCCGGGTAAAGACGATGGCCGTCAGCCGCGACGCCCTGACGTACGGCGCGATCAAAATCATCGAGGCTGTAGTTGCCGATTCCGCTGCGCTTGTCGGGCGTGATATTGGTGGCAAAGATCGATCCCATTGGTGTCGCCATCTCCAGCCCTCCGGAAAACGGCGGGTTCCCGGCGACGCTGTGGCAGGCGACACAGTCGCCCAGTCTGGCGACGTACTCGCCTTTCTCGATCAACGCGGGTGATAGCGCCAGTGGCGCGTTTGCCAGCGGGGAATAAGGAACCCGGTTGACGAACCAGGCCCCACTCGCCGCCAGCACAACGCCGCCGACGGCAAGGCACGTGATGGCTTTTTTCAACGGCCGGTTTCCTTATCAGGTATCGAATGTGTAAGTCGAAAGCGGCATGCTGCGAATCCGCTGTCCGGTGAGGTGCGACACGGCATTGGCGACTGCCGGTGCGACGGCAGGCAGTGGAGGTTCACCGATCCCGCCCATCGTGGCGCCGCTTTCAATCACCTTGACGTGTACGTTGGCCATCAGATCCGGCGGCAGGATTCGGTACAGATCGTAATTGCGCGCCACGGGCATGCCGTTTTTGTAGACGGCTTGTTCCACGAGTGTCTGGGACAGGCCGAGGGCAACCGCGGAATTCACCTGCGCGTCAACGATGGCCGGGTTGACGATGCTGCCGGGATCGATCGCTTGCCAGATGTCGTGGACCTTCACCTTGCCGTGTTCAATCGACACCTCGGCGATCACAGCGGTCTCCGTACCAAAAGGCGACGCCATCGCTACGCCACGGGCGCGCCTGGAGCCATCTTCAGCGGTAAAAGGCCCGCGCTTCCAGCCACCGGACAACGCGGCCACCTGTTGCAGGATGTGAATCAGCCGGTCGTTGCCCCGGAGCAGCTTCAGGCGCATTTCGTAAGGGTCCACTTTCCCCGTATCCGCCAGCTCGTCCAGAAACGCTTCATAGAGAAAGTCGTTGATCGAGTTGCCCACCGACCGCCAATAGCCCAACGCAACGTGGGTCTGCTGGTACAACTGCGCGATGCGTTTGTGAGGAATGTCGTAGCTCTTGCCCGTCAACCCTTCAAGCGCCGTGGGGTCAAGTTGGGCGCCGTGCTTGTTGGCAATGCCTTCCGTGGGTCCTTCGGTGACGCTGATCGCTTCAATCGCCACCGGCATGCCTTGAGCGTCCACCGCGCCGCGAAAACGCACCACCGCCAGTGGCCGCAGCACGTCGCGAAGAAACTCCTCCTCGCGACTCCAGATGACTTTCACCGGTCTGCCGACTGCCTTGGCCAACTGAATGGCCTGAGGGTAGGGAGAGGCATTCGGGTAGAGAAAATGCCGGCCGAAAAATCCCCCCAGCAGTGGCGAATGCAGCGTTATGCGGGACGGGTCGAGCCCCGTCTGTTTGGCGATGTCCGCCAGGAACAGATCAGGGGCCTGATTGGGCAGCCACACCTCAAGACCGCCTGCCTCATCGAAGCGCGCCAATGCTGACGGCGGCTCCAGCTGAGCATGATTCAGGTTCTGGGTGTGATAGACCGCGCTGACGGTTTTGCCGGCACCGCTGATGGCACTGCCGACGTCGCCTTTTGTCTCGGCCGTCTCGCCCTTCCCCGCGAGCTCGCCCAGATGCTTGACGAAGGCTCCGGAAGAGAACTCGGCGGACATGTAACGCGCAGTGGACTGCGGACCTGGCTCGAGCCAATCGACCTGCAGCGCCTCAACGGCGCGCTTGGCAATCCACCAGCGATCGGCAACCACGGCCACCGCTCCGGACAACCGCTCCACGGCGTGCACGCCCTTGAGCTGCCGAACGTGAGTCTCGTTGCGCAGGCTGCCTACCTCGAGCCCCAGCCTCGGCGCGTGCTGCACCGCCGCGTAGAGCATGTTCTCGACGCTGGCATCGATGGTGTACATCGCCTTGCCCGTGGACTTTTCACGCACATCAATGCGTTGAACAGGCTTGCCGATCCAGCGAAACTGCGCGGGATCGCGGAGCGCAATGGCGTCGGTATCCGGAACAGGTAGAACGACCGCTGCCGTGGCCAGTTCTCCATAGGTCGCGCTGCGTCCTGACGGTTGATGGATGACCTTGCCTGGCTCGGTCGTCAACTGCTGGACCGGAACTTTCCATTCATTGGCGGCCGCCTGCATCAGCATCAGGCGCCCCGCCGCGCCCAGCTTGCGCATCGTTGTGTAGCTCGAACGAACCGAGTTGCTGCCGCCGGTGAAGCGCCCGCCTTTCTCCATCACCTTGTAGTCATCTCCGGGCGGTGCGTTTTCCACCACGAACTTCGCGGGATCCAGGTCAAGCTCTTCGCCGATGATTTGCGCCAGGGCGGTGAAGATGCCCTGCCCGCCTTCGATGAAAGGGCTCAGCAAGCGCGCTGTATTGTCCGGCCTGATCTCCAGAAACGCCGGTACACGGGTTCCGGGCACGAGGGGCTTGGGCACCTGCGCCGCGCGGGCCGGCTGGATCGGGATGCCGAAACTGATGACCAATGCGCCAGCCGTCAGCCCTGCAGAGGCCAGGAGGAATTTTCGTCGAGAGACGTTCACAGGCTTATCGTCGGAGCATTCGCCGTCGTGGGCTGGAGCGTGCTTTGGGTTCGTCATGTGCTGCCTTGTTGTTGACGCATCTGTGTCTCGGGCAATCAGGACCGGCCTGATCACATGTAGAAACGCGTGCCCGGTCAGAACTCGCCGGCTGCCAGTTCGTGAATCGCGGTCTTGATCGCGTTGTAGGTGCCGCAGCGGCACAGGTTGGTCATCGCTCCCGCGATTTCGGCATCGGTGGGATGAGGCGTGCGTTTGAGCAACGCCGTGGCCGCCATGACCTGTCCGGATTGGCAGTAACCACATTGAGCCACCTGATGCTTGACCCAGGCGGCAACCACGCGCTGGCCAAGGGCGTCGCTTTCGATGGACTCGATGGTGCGTATCTCGCGGCCGACCACGCCCTCGACCGGGGTGACGCAGGAGCGTACGGCCATTCCGTCCACCATGACCGTGCAGGCGCCGCACTGCGCCAGCCCGCAACCGAATTTGGTGCCGGTCAAACCCAGGTCTTCACGAATCAGCCACAGCAACGGCGTTTCCGGGGCCGCGTCTACTTGATACGTTGACCCATTGACTTTTAACTCCACGGCGAGGCTCCTCTGTGCAGCAAAACGCGCCGGGCATATCGACGGCGGCTTGTTCCTGTTGTAAATACAAGGCATCAGCCTGATGCACTTAGCCTAAGCGATTAAAGGTCACTCGATTGCAGTGCTTTGTTCAAAGCAATACTGAGCCATGTTCATCTGTGCCAGTCAGAGCGCGACCCTGACCAACAGGCTGATTGACACTTATATACAGGTTTCGCGACTTAAATAATCATCCCGAGGACCACTGGAGCGCTCTATCCTGCAACGTTTCGGCATTAGTGAAGTTTGTTCACAGAAGCATGCTGGAGACCGGCCTAGTTCGGCCGTTAAGCCGGGCGTAGATTGCCGTGAGATCAGGCGTCCAGCGTAAGTTATTAAAGTCGAAAAGTTGAAATCGCCGACCGCTTGATTCACTAATCCCTGATTCACTTGCCCGTGAATCATTCCATTGCATAAGGTGCCCCACAGTATGCGCGACCATCAGTTCGGCCTCTTCACTCACGCTCATGCCGGGGGCACACGAGAGCTGACGCGCGCCTTCGGACTTCTGTTCGGCCTGGCCGCCTTCAGCGAAGCCAATGCGTCGCCGCTGAGCAGCGCGCGCGCTGCCCCACAGGCCTCGTCAATCACGGCGCAGCAAACCGCGTCGCGCATCTGGATGACCGTTCGCGACACGCGCTTTGAGATTGCCCTGGCCAATACCCAGGCAGCCCGGGAGTTTGCCGCCCTGCTGCCACTCTCCCTTGATATGCCCGACCTCAACAACAACGAGAAACACGCCGAGCTCCCCAAAGCGCTCACTACGAATGCTACCCGGCCCGGCACGATCCACAGCGGTGACCTGATGTTGTACGGGTCGCAAACCCTGGTCGCTTTTTACGTCACCTTCCCTTCGTCTTATTCCTACACCCGCTTGGGCCGCGTGGATGACCCTGCCGCACTGGCGCGCCTGGTTGGCAGCGATGACGTACGGATCAGCTTCTCAAAACAATAACGTCCGATCACTTATTCCAGACGTCTACGCATCGCAGCGGCCGACGTCTGAATAACGCTTTTATAACGAGCGCACCCACGTGGCGATTTGAATATGGCGGCGCCTGCCGTCCTGTTCTGACGTCGCTGACGAACAGGGGTTTGCTTTAAATACTTAACACTCTTAGTTAACAGGTAACCCATGAAACTAAAGACACTTGCCGCCTGGATGACGGTCTCGGTGCTGGCCGGTTGTGCCACTGGAACAACAAGTCCTGAACCTGGAAAGTCCATCGTCAACATAGAGGCCCATGCGGGAGACGACATGATCGCAAGGCGTCTCGATGGAAATCAGGCCCAACATTTGAATCACTTCATTGTTTCACCGGGCAGGCATTCGATGGAACTGGGGATTGTGATGATCGGTTATCAGAATAGCCATCGTCGTTGCACGGCGACCCTTGACTACGCCAACTTCGCGGCCGATCAGCGCTATACATTGGTACAGAGCCGAGCAGACGGCGAGGTCAAGGTGTCGCTGATGGACAGTGGTGGCGTTGCGGTGGCTCAAGCCGGCAAGGTGCCTTGTCTTTAACCAGCCAATCAGTCCTCTACGCATTGCAAACCGAATCGAGGGTGGCATCCAGCGAATGTCTGGATGCCACCCCTGAGGCACTGCCTGCGAGGGCGCAAGCGCTTAAAACCGGCTTAGCCGCGCAAGCGACTGCCATTCCCCACGATCAACGCACCCAGCACCAGCAATGCGGCAGCGCCCATGAACGTCGCGGCAATGGAGACGTGATCCAGCAGCAGTCCACCTAAGGCGCCACCGAGCATGATCGACAACTGAATTGCCGCGACCAGCAAACCGCCACCGCTTTCCGGGTCATCACTGACGCTTTTGCTGAGCCAGGTTGACCAGGCCACGGGAATGGCCGCGTTCAGCCCGCCCCAACAGACCATCGCCACGGCGACGCCAGGCTTGAGGTGGCCGAATAGCAGCATCAACAGCGTCACCGCCGCCAGCAGCAATGGCAGCCAGCGTAATAGCGCATACATCCGCTCATTCACCAGCGCCGTCCCCGCATAGGTGCCGGCAAAGCCCGCCACACCGAGCCCCAGCAGAAACAGCGACAGCTGCGGGGTGGTCGCTTGCGTATAGGTTTCAAGGAAGGGTCGAAAGTAGGTGAACGCCGAAAACGCACCGGCGAAGGTCAACATCACCGCCACCATGCCGAACGCCACGTGACGACGACGCAGCAGCGCAAACAATTGACGGACCGAGCCCGCCGACTTGGGCGGCATGGACGGGAGGCTGATCCATTGCCACAGCAGGTTGATCAGCACCAGCGGGACCAGCCCCCAGAACACGCCTCTCCAGCCGATGATGCCGCCCAGGTAGCTGCCGATGGGTGCAGCAAAGGCCGTGGCGATGGCGTTGCCGGTGAAGATGATGCCGAGGGCCTTGGGCACGGTATCGGAAGGAACGAGCCGCATGACGGTCGCCGTGGACAGTGCCCAGAATCCGCCGATGGCGATCCCCAGCACGGCGCGCGCAATCATCAGGACCAGGAAGCTCGGCGCCTCGGCAATCAGGATCAACGAGGCCAGCATCAGACTGGTCAAGCCGATCAACACGTAGCGACGATCAATGCGCCCGGCGATGACCGACATGAACAGGCTGGTGACGACGGCAAACAGTCCCGAAATCGAGATCGCCTGGCCGGCCATCCCCTGGGTCGCTCCGAGGTCCGAGGCAATCGGTGTCAGCAGGCTGACCGGCATGAATTCGGATGAAATGAGCATGGCCACGCACATGGCCATGGCACCCACGGCGCTCCATACACCTCGATCAGGCCTGGCTATTTCAGGCTCGACTCTTTGTAGCTCAGCAGTACGCATTGATGCCCTCGACACGTGTCCGGCCCGTGCAATCGCCTCACGCCAGGGTGATGTGCGACGAGCGCCGGTTTTGATGGATTGAGTGGCGTCACGGTACAGGCGACGTCAGCCTTCGCCTATCGGGGTGCGTGTGATGCGGTGATGAGCAATGTTCACTAATGAAGAGAACCAGGGCGCCTCGCCGTCGTGGTCACCCCAGCGGCGCGATGTCCCGGATCATGTCGATCAGCAGACGCAGCCCCAGCGGTTGTTGGCGATAGCTGGAATAGTAAATGTGGAAACCCGGACTCACACTCGCCCAATCCTCAAGCACCAACTCAAGGGCACCGCTCTGCACGTAGGGCGCGAGGATCGGTTCGGCGGCGTAGATCAGTCCACTGCCCGCGCAGGCCAGTGCAATCGCCATCCGCGTCTCATCGAGAATCACGCCACCGAAGACCGGGACCGCGAGCTGAACGCCTTCTTTTTCGAACTCCCAGTCGTATATCTTGCCGGTGCCGACCTTGAACTTGAGGCAGCGGTGTTGCTTCAGGTCCTCAGGGTGAACGGGGGTGCCCCATTTGCGCAGATAGTCGGGCGTGCCGGCGACCACCCAGCGCACGTCCGGGGACAGACGGTGCGCGATCATCCCTTCGGGCACCGTCGCGCCAAAGCGCATGCCGGCGTCGAAGCCGCCCTCCACGACATCGACCATGCTGTTGGAGATCGAAATATCCACTTCGATGTCCGGGTAACGCTCACCGAACAGCGGTAATACCGGCGCCAGCAGCAACAGCGCGGCGTCGCTGAACACATTCAGCTTGATCCTCCCCGCGGGCTCGTCCCGGTAACGGTTGAGCACTTCCATGGCCTGGTCGATGCGGTCGATGGGCTCACGGATCGACGCCAGCAACTCCTGACCCGCCGCAGTCAAGGTGACATTGCGGGTGGTCCGGTTCAGCAAGCGCACGCCAAGCCTGGCTTCCAGCGCCTTGATCGCATGGCTGAGGGCCGAAGGACTGATGCCGACCTCCAACCCCGCACGGCTGAAACTCAAATGCCGGGCAACGGCCAGGAAGTACATGAAGTCGGCGAGGTTGGCACGGGTGAGCTGCATCATCTACCTACGCAAGGGCTTCTCGAAACGGCAAGGGGACGGGTTGACCCCGAACACGCGGATTGGGCGGAGTATATCCGGGTTAGCCGCCCGCTTTAGGTGAACGTAGGTCATGAGTGAGCTGAGCGTGACTCAGCAGTTAGTGCGGTTATGCCACGTGCTTGGCCCCTACCCGGCCCTGCTGGCAAACACACTCTTGAACACCGGGACCGCTGAAAACACGTTCGGCCATCCGGCATAGAACGCCAATTGGGTGAGCATTTCCGAGGCCTGAGGTTGCGTCAGGCCGTTATCCATCGCGCGATTGAGGTGAAAGCCCACCTGCCCCACCTGTCCGTTGGCGACCAGCGCGCTGACGGTGATGAGACTGCGGTCACGGGGCGCCAGGCCCGGGCGTAACCAGAGGTCGTTGAACAGCGCCACCGTCGTGTAATGAACAAGCCCCGGGGATGTAGTCCCCACGGCCTCATCCACCTTGACCACCCGATCGGCTTCAACGGCCTTGTCGATTTGCAGCAGGACCGGAGAGACCGGTGCCAGTTGATCGGCGCTGATGTGATGGCGAGCGAACACCTCCTGGGCGATGAGGACCGTCGCCGTCGCATTGCCCCAGCCTGTGTAGAACGCCAGGTGATTGATCGCTTCGGAAAGCTCGACGGGCTTTACGCCGTTCTTCAGCACCAGATCAAAGTGATAATCCATCTCCACCGTCTGACCCCGCGCGATGAGCACGGCCACCGTGACCAGGCTGCGGTCACGGGGCGACAGTCCGGGTCGCTTCCACACTTCATCGATTAACAGCGAGGCGGTGCTGTTCGCAAATGCCGGCGAGACCGCGCGTGCATCGGCGGGTGTCGGGACGGCAGGAAGCCTGGACGTCGATGGCTTGGTCTGGACGGCACATGCCGCGAGTTGGACGCAGAGCAGAGCCAGTGCCAGTCGGGTAAGGATCATCGGGAGGCCTCGTACTGGGCATCGGAAACGGGCTCCATCCATTCCACATTCTTGCCATCGAGGAATTCCTGGATCGCCATGTGGGTCATGCCTGTCTGTGCCGTGGCGCCGTGCCAATGCTTGACGCCCGGCGGCGTCCAGATGACGTCCCCCGGACGAATCACCTGTTTCTCCCCGCCTTGCTGCTGCACCCAGCCCGTGCCTGCGGTCACCACCAGCGTTTGCCCCAACGGGTGCGTGTGCCAGGCGGAACGCGCACCCGGCCCGAACGTGACATAGGCCGCCGAGACCCGGGACGGCTCATTCGCGGAGACCAATGGATCGATGCGCACCGTGCCGACAAACATCGCCGGGCTCCCGAGAATCGAGGCTTGCGAGCCGTTCGGGACGAGGGTCATGGCGGGCGTGCTGCCGTCCGCCTGAGCGTTGGCGACCATCAGCATCATCACCAGTGTCGAGAGTGCTGCAACTGCGTTCATGGGCGAGCTCCTGGGTGAAAGAGGTTTGGCCTTCAACCTAATTCACGCGTTACCGATGTACTACAGGGCCCTGTGACAAAGAGCAGTGAGCGATGCTCATGAATCCCTGTTCGGAAATGCTGGTTGCTGTGCCGGTGCTCATCACTACGAGCGACGTTAGCCTTGGTCAGGGGTAAATAAATCAGACCGTTTCAAGTAATCGGCAATCGCCGCCATTGCCTGCGCCGGGGAATTGAGCGCGGTATCGACCGTGAAGGGTTCTCTCTCCCAAGGCTCATACTCATGATTCAAGACGGATTGCCAGGTGGGAGGCGCCAGCCCCGGGATATCGATCTGCCTGGTCTCCACCCTGCGTCGATGCTCCGTCATGTCGGAACAGATGATCTGAAGGTTCGCCAATGGCGCGCCAGAGCGAGAGGATATAGCGCTCCACGCTCTGCGGCTTTCCATCACGGGATTCACACAGTCGACAACCACCGAGCCGCCCAAACCAAGGTTGCTGGCCGCCAACTCGTAGGCGATCAGATAACCCGTGCGGCCTACATCCCGCGCAAAATCCGCCGAATCACGAAGGGCTTGTTCGATCGTATCGATGCGCACATAAACGGCACCCAGCGTTGCGGCCAGACCTTTGGCGATGGTCGTCTTACCGGTACCGGGCAGACCACTGAAGACGATGAGCATCTGATACTCCCCATAGGATGTACTGATAAAGCAGGCTAATTTACTCATAGGAGGGATGCCAGCGCCGCCAGTGGTGTTCAAGATCAAATAAATCAGACCTTTTGCATACGACATATTGAGTTGAGCTCTCTTCCAAAGCTGCCCCACCCAGGAAGCCCACATGACGCTGACCGCCTCCGGCCTGATCGATCTGGCCTTGTCCAACCCGGTCAACGCTCCCACGCCAGCGCCTCGAATTGGCGCCAGACTAAAGTAAAGCCGCCCCCTTCAAAAAGCATGACGTCAAATTACCGACTGCCAATCAACGTCCAAATTCAAAGAAAACCCGAAAGCGTCATATTCCCGACGAAATGCATCGTTGCCGCATTGCCACAGGCCGTCACGTCCCCTCAAAATCGCCTCACACCCGCTGTCCCGCGCCGTGATTTGCCTAAAAGGAATGTGAGCAATGAAGAGCATCTTCGTGGTTGTAATGACTATGTGTTCCGGTGGGGAAGGATGCCTGGACGAGAGCCAGCCGACGGCGTATTCGACCCGCGCGGAGTGCATGGAGAGTGTTGCCCTGATGCCCACCCGAAGGGGCATCAAATACCGCTGTTCATCAGTGCCCCAGGTGCTGATCACGCAACAGCGTCGCGCGACCCCCAACCACCTTGTCACCAACGCTGCCGAAGCGTCTGTCCGCCCTTGAGCGACAACGCCGGGACGGGAATCAACCCGGCCCGGCGCAGTATCCACACCGCCAGTTGATCAGCCTGCGGCTACCACGGTGATCTCCACCAGCAAATCCGGCGCTGCCAGACGTGATTCCACGGTCGCGCGTGCGGGTGCGTGACCTTCCGGCGCCCAGGCGTCCCAGACTTCATTCATGCCCGCGAAATTCGCCGCGATGTCCGACAGCCAGACCTGTGCGGTGAGAATCCGCGTTTTGTCCAGGCCCGCCTTGGCCAGGTAGTTGTCGATCTTTTCCAGCACTTGCGCGGTCTGTCCCTTGATATCGAGGGTGCGATCCGTCGCCGTCTGGCCGCCGAGGAAGGTAAAGCCGTTGCACTGCACGACGCGGCTCATGCGTTGGTTGGTTTCGATACGGTTGATTTCCAGCATGTGAACTCCTGATGGGTTGCGAGGGTGAAAGGAATTAACGGGCAACTAAAGGTAAGTGGGTCGGGATGTGGGAGCCGCTTGAACGCGGCTCATCGAGCCTTGCGGTATCAAAACGTCCTATGTCGAACGCCTCCAGCGAAATGTCCGAGTGCTCGCCAAGGATCTGCTGCGCCAGGCGCTTGCCGGTGCCGGGGCCCATCTGGAAACCACTGCCGCAGAATCCGAACGAGTAACTGAGGTTACTGGCCTTGCGGCTCGCGCCAATCACCGGCAAGTCGTCAGCGGTAAACGCTTCGACACCGGCCCAGACGCGATTGACGCCCAGGTGCTTGAGGTGGGGAAACAGGTCGGTGACGGTCCTCGCGCTGATGCCGAGGCGCGCCAGATCCACTTCGCCGTGGCGCGCCGGGAAATCCACGCTGCCAATCAGCTTGCCGCCAATCACCACCGTGCCGTTGGCAAATTGCTTGAAGGACAGCGAGCGACCGGTCGCCCCCAGCACCGGCGCGCAAAACGGCGCGACGCGGTGAGTGACCATCAGCATCAGGCCCTCGGGATGAGCCGGTACCGATTCGCCGACTTGTTCAGCCAGCTCCCGCGCCCAGGCACCGGCGGTGATGACCAGATGCCCGGCGCTGAACACCCCGGCGGGCGTGGTGACCTGCCACTCACTGCCGCGTTGCTCGATGCGCTGGGCTGGCGTCGTTTCAAGCACCTTCACGCCGAGCTTTTCCGCCGCCAGCCGAAAGCTCGTCACGGTTCTGTAGGGAATGGCATAACCGTCATCCTTGACCCAGATGCCGCCCACCACATGCCGGGCGACGGTAGGAATAATCTCGAACACCTGTTGAGCGTCGATCAGCACTTCGTGGGTGAAACCCAGGCGCTGCAAGTGGTCGACGCGCTGTCGGCATTCGTCGAGTTCGGCGGCGGTTTCCGCGAGTTTGAGTTGGCCGCTGGGCACGAAGCCGCCGTCATCGCCCAGCGTCTGCGCAAGGTCGTGCCAGAGGGCGCGCGATGACAACGCCAAAGGGATTTCCGCATCGTGACGGCCGAGGGTGCGCACCCCGCCGGCGTTGACCCCGGATGCATGGCGACCGCAGTAATCAGCCTCCAGCACCGTGACCTCGACACCGCGCTGGGCCAGATGCAATGCGGTGCTCAGGCCATGGATGCCGCCGCCTATCACCAGCACGTCGCTGTGCCTTGAGCGTGCCTCACTCACCGGCCAATTCTCCCAGGGTAATGGGCTTGATCGGCGGGCGAATGCGGTAGTAACCGACTTCCGCCGCCGACACGCCCCTCGCCTTGGCGATCACTTCCGTCACCGTCAGCCCGCACATCCGCCCCTGACACGGCCCCATGCCGCAGCGGCCAAAGGATTTGGCCTGATTGGGGCCGGCGCAACCCAGGGCGACAAACTTGCGCAGGTCCCCCGCCGTCACTTCCTCGCAGCGGCACACGATGACCTCATCGGCGGGAATGCGGTTCGCTTCTTTCGGCTGATAAAGCGCATCGAGAAACGGCCGGATGCGCAGGTTCAACGCCAGCTTTTCACGCAGCGGCCCGGCGCGTTCATCACGCTGACCGGTATCGAACCTGCCCAGTTGCTTCGCAATCCCCAGCGCCGCCAACTCGCCCTGCAGGGCCGCGGCCTGGGCACCGCCGATACCGGCGCCGTCACCGGCGACGAACAGCCCCGGCACGTCCAGCTCACCCCACGGGTCGACCACCGGGCTGAAGCACAACTGATCGACGTCCCAGACATGACGTGCGCGCAACGACTGACTGAATTGAATGTTCGGCACCACGCCCTGATGCAGCAGCACGCAACGCGCGTCGATGCGCTGAGGCTTTCCGGCCACGCTGAAGGTCAACGCGCTGGCCGCTTCGTCACCTTCGATGGCCAACTGTTCGGCGCCGGTGTGGTGCGGGATGCGGGCGCTGCGCAGGCTGCGCATCAACTCCAGGCCCTTGCGCAAATACGGCCAGGCGCGCAACGCCTCGAACAGATGACGCCGGGCGCGCCAGTAGTCTTCCGGCCGCGTGGTGTCGACCAAGGCCTTGATGGGCACGCCGGCGCGCAGGTATTGCCAGCCAAGCAGGTACAACAGCGGGCCGCAACCGGCCAGCACCACCGGCTCGGTCGGCGCCAGCCCTGCACTTTTCAGCAGAATCTGCGCGGCGCCTGCGCTCATGACGCCCGGCAAGGTCCAGCCTGGAATGGGAAACGGCCGCTCCATGGCGCCGGTGGCCAGCAACACAGCCTTGGCCTGCAGCGTGCGCAGACGCCCGTCGCGCAGGTAACTGACCTGATGATCCCGGGTCACTTGCCAGACCGCCGCGCCTTTTTCATAGCGCACCGACGAAGACGCCAAGGCCTGGGCGAGCACGTTGCCGTGGGCGTAATCCGCGCCGAGCAGGTCCCGTCGCGACAGCGGCGCGAGGGTGATGCCGCGATAAATCTGCCCGCCCGGGCTGCCCTGCTCGTCCAGCAACACCACCTGCAAACCGAACCCGGTCAGCGCGACCGCGCCTGCCATGCCGGCGGCACCTGCGCCCACGACGACCACGTCCACAGCGTCCACGACACCGCCAAAAAGATCATTCATGGCTGCACCTCGACGGTCTGCACACTGGGGGTCTGCGCATCGCCGGCCTGAAAAATCAGGTCGCGCGCGCCCTCTTGGGAGCGGATGCGCATGCCCTCCGCCACGTCGATCAGGCAGCTCTGGCGATTGGGCACGCCGTCGATGTCCACCAGGCACTCGAAGCACACGCCCATCATGCAATACGGCGCCCGGGGCGATTCGCTCACCGGCGTCGCGCGGAAACGGTTAATGCCCGACATCAGCAGTGCTGCTGCCACGCTAATACCCGCCGGCACCTCGAGGGATTGGTCGTTGAAGCTGAGGCTGACAGTCCGCGTCGACCTGACTTCACTCGTGACCGTTTGGAACAGCGGATCAGTGCGCATGGGAAAACACCTTGTCAGTCAGGAAACGCTCACCGGCGAATGCGCCGAGCTCGTCAGGCATGGCGCCGCCCATTACCCAGGGCGCGATGCGCAGGGCATGGGCAGCCGCCAGGGTCACGCCGCTGTGGCACGTCACCACGAAGGCGCCGGGGTGGCTGGCCGATTGCTGATAAATGGGGAAGCCATCGGGGCTCAGCACGCGCAGCGCCGCCCAGGCCCGAATCAGGCGCACTTCACGCAGCAGCGGAAAGGTCGCGACGCCACGCCGGGCGATGGCTTCGAGCACTTGGGTGGAGGTGCTGTCGTCGTAGCCCACCGCCTCCATGGAATCGCCCAGTTGAACCGTGCCTTCGTCGGTCTGCCGGACATGGACCGTCGGGTGATCGAGAAACGGCCGCACCCGCTCGCTGACCAGGACCTGGCCGCGATTAGGCGCCACCGGCGCATGCAGGCCCACCTGCCGGGCCAGCCCTGGATTGCCCAGCCCGGCCGCCAGCACCACCCGAGGCGCGATGAAGCGTTGAGTGCCGGCGGTGACGCAGAACTCACCGGTGGCGCCGTCGATGCGATCCACCTGAATACCGCCGTGAAATCGCGCCCCCTTGTCCTGGGCCGAGGTGTGCAGCGCGCGCAGCAGTTTCAGCGGATTCACGTGGCCATCCAGAGGCGTATAGCTGGCGCCCACCACGGACGGTCCGATCAGCGGCAAGCGCGCCTTGAGGTCGGCGGCGTCAAGCATCTGAAAGGGATACTCGCCGAGGGCGTCCTGCAGGGTTTGCAGGCGTGATTGTCGCTCGATCAACTCGTCGTCGCTGAAACACATATGGAAACCACCGGGCTGATGGAGCTGCACGTCTACCCCGCTGTCGGCCATCAGCGCCCGGGCGAAGTCCGGCCAGCGGGTCGCCGACGACTGCGTCCAGCGCGAGTAGTCCGGCAGGTCGTGGCCCTTGCCCTGGACCCAGACCAGACCGAAATTGCCCCGCGAGGCACGAAACGCATCATCGCCCTGGTCCAGTACCACGGTGTCGGCGCCGCTGCGGGCCAGGCCGTAAGCCACTGCCGTGCCCACCAGCCCGCCGCCGATGACGATCACCTCCGCCTGAATGACGCTCTGTGTGCCCTGGCTCATTTGCCTTCTCCAATCAACACCCGGTCCAATCCGACCATGCGGTCCAATATCAGCATCAGCAGCAAAGTACCGACGATCAGCACCGTCGAGACTGCGGTGATAAGCGGGTCGATGGTCTGGGAAATCTGGTTGTACATCGCCACCGGCAGCGTGGTGGTGCCCGGCGTTGCGACGAACACGGTCATGGTCAGTTCGTCGAAGCTCTGGATGAACGCCAGCATCCAGCCGCCGACCACGCCGGTGCGAATCCGCGGCAGCACCACCCGGTAAAACGCCGTCCAGCGACTGGCACCGAGTGATAGCGCGGCGTGCTCGATGTCCCGCTCAAGACCGATGGTCGAGGCCAGGGTCAGGCGCAATGCGTAGGGCAGCACGACGATGACGTGGGTCAGTGTCAGCGCCCAAAACGACCCGCCGATCTGCGCCAGGGAAAAGAAACGCAGGAACGCGATGCCGAGCACCACTGACGGAATCATCAGCGGCGACAGCAGAAACCCGGTCACCGCGCCCCGGCCGGGAAATTCATAACGGCTGATAGCCAGCGCCGCCGGGATCGCCAGCAACGCGGCAATGGTCGCCGAGGCCAGGCCGAGCTTGATCGACAGCGCGAAGGCATCGAGCATTTCCTGGTTGTCCGCCAGCGGCCGAAACCAGCGCAACGACAGGCCGTCGGTGGGCAGCGACAGGTAACCCTTGCTGGTGAACGCCATGGCCATCACCACCACCAGCGGTGCAACGATGAACGTGACGAACAGGGCATGGAACAGCAGCGAGAAAAATCCGTTCTTGTGCATGGTCGGCTACTCGAAGACTTGCTTGAAACGGCGCTCGGCCAGTTTGCTGCAACCCAGAATGATGATCAGATTCGCCAGCAGCAGAAGCATCGCGATGGCCGCGCCGAGGGGCCAGTTGAGGGTGCCGAGAAACTCGTCGTACGCCGCCGTGGCCACCACTTTCAGGCGTCGGCCGCCGATGATCGCCGGGGTGGCGAAAGCCGACGCGGCCAAGGCGAAGACGATGATCGAGCCCGACAGCACGCCGGGCATGATCTGCGGCAGGATGATCCGGCGAAACACCGTCAGCCGCGATGCGCCAAGGGACAGGCCCGCCCACTCCACTTGAAGGTCCAGCCGTTGCAGGGTCGCCCAGACCGCAATGACCATGAACGGCACCAGCACGTGGGTCAGGGCGATCACCACGCCGACTTGGGTAAACAGCATTTTTACCGGTTGCTCAGTGATGCCCAAGGCTTGCAGGGCATCGTTGATCAGGCCGTTGTTGCCCAGCAGAATCGCCCAGCCCAGGGTCCGCACCACCACGGAAATCAGCAGCGGCCCCAACACCACCAGCAGGAACAGCGAACGCCAGCGCGGCGCCATGCGCGCAATGATGATGGTTTCCGGAATGCCCAGCAGCACGCACAACACCGTGACCGCGAGGGCCATGCCGCCGGTGCGCAGGAAAATCTCGTGGAAGTAATCGTCCTTGAACACCTCCAAGTAGTTGCCAAGGCTGTACCTCGGCACCACGCCGTCGGTGTCGCTGAACAGGTTCAATGACAGCACGGCGGTCAGAAGCAAGGGCGCCAGCAACAGCGCGATGAACACCAGCAACGCCGGCCCGCTGAGTAGCCAAGGCGCCACGCCCACCCGTTCGGCGTCATACCTGGCCATGGGCGACCTCCCGATCGAGCAGGCGCAGGTCGTCATCCGACCAGTCCAGCCCGACTTCGCTGCCCTCCTCCGGCGGCGGCGTACCGAGGTTTGGCAGGGTCATGTGCACCAGCCCAAGGCGGCTTTCCACCGCCATCAACCACAGATTGCCGAGGAACACCCGCAGCCTGACGCGCCCTGAAAACCGCCCGCTGCCCAGCGCCACCAGCCGGATTTTCTCCGGGCGGATGTAGACGTTGACGTCATTGCCCAGCGCGCGGTCTTCGTGGGGCACGTGCATCAGCGTGTCGTGGACCTGCACGTGGCAACAACGGTCGTTGCGCAGTTGTACCGCGCCGGCGAAGGCGTTGGTCTTGCCGAGGAACGCCGACGCGAAGGGCGAATGGGGCCGCTCGTAGGCTTCAAAAGGCGTGTCGATCTGCACGATGCGGCCCTTCTGCATCACCGCGATGCGGTCGCTCATGGTCATCGCTTCGACCTGATCGTGGGTCACCAGAATGGTAGTGATGCCCAGCTCGCGCTGAATCGCCCGCAGTTCGATGTGCATCTCTTCGCGCAGCTTGGCGTCGAGGTTGGACATGGGCTCATCAAGCAGCAGCAGGTTCGGGCGGATCGCCAGTGCGCGGGCAATCGCCACCCTCTGGCGCTGGCCGCCCGACAGCGCTTTCGGGTAACGCTCACCGAGGCCGGCGAGGCGCACCAGATCCAGCGCTTCGTCGACGCGCTTGCCGCGCTCGGCTCTGGGTACGCCGCGCATCTCCAGGCCGAAGCTAATGTTCTGCGCCACGGTCATGTGCGGAAACAGCGCATAGCTCTGAAAGACGATGCCCAGCCCGCGCTGTTCGGGGGGCACGTGGGTGATGTCGCGGCCGTCGAGGACGATCCGGCCTTCGGTGGGCTGCACGAAGCCTGCGATGGACTGCAGCGTGGTGGTCTTGCCGCACCCGGACGGGCCGAGCAAGGCGATGAACTCGCCATGCCGGACTTCCAGGTTCAAACCGTCAATGGCCCTGAACGTGCCGTAGGTCTTGACGATGCCTTCGAGGGTGAGAAATGCCATGGGCGTGCCACGCAGGCGGACCTGCGTCTCCAGAAGGGTGCTCGGGAAGATCGGCGCGTACGTCGATCGGCGACTGTCGATCAGCGAAAGGGATCGGTAGATCGACCGCTAGCGCTCGACGGTGCGGTTCCAGCGCGTGGTCCACTCGCTGCGCTGCGGGTTGATGGCTTCCCAATCGACCTTGATCAGCGCGTTGACCTTCTCCGGCCCGTACGGCATGCGCGCGGCGACATCATCCGGCAGCTTGACGGTCTGGTTCACCGGCGCAAAACCATTCTCCCGCGCCTGGATTTCCTGCACTTCTGGTGACAGCACGTACTGAATGAATGCCTGGGCCAGTTCGGATTGCGCGTTGGGGGTCACGCTGCACGCGGCGACCTGCAAGGCGATGCCGCCTTCCTTCGGGTAAATAAACTTGAGCGGAAAGCCGGTGCCCTGCAACGCCACGGCCCGGCCGCTGCCGTACACGGCCATGACGATGTCGCCGTTCTGCATCATGCCGTCCATCTCGCCCGGCGCCGAGACCCACGCCAGCACGTTGGGGCCGATTTCATCCTTCAACGCCTTGAAGCCGGGATCGATATTTTTCTCGCCGCCGCCCCTCAGCCGGGCCATTTCCACCAGCGTGTGCAGGCCATAGGTATTGGTCACCGGCGGCATGCCGAGCAGCTGCTTGAAGCGTGGGTCGGTGAGGTTTTCCCAGGAATCCGGTGCCGCCCAGCCGCGCTTCTTGAAGGCCTCTTCGTTGTAGCCGATGCCGGTGGCCACCACGCCAATCCCCGTGGCTTCTGGGCTCAGCCGTGCCAGCGGATAGAGGTCGTTGTAAATCGGCGCGTCGCTGAGTTTTTCGCACAGGCCCATCTGCAACGCCTGATACATCGGGCCGTCGTCCATCATCGCGACGTTGATCTGCTGACGGCCTTTCTGCGCCTGCAGCTTGGCCAGGGTCTCCGTGGAGTTGCCGGCAACGTAGACGACTTTGACGTTGTGCTGTTTTTCGAAGGCCGGGATGACGCGGTTCTTGTACATCTGCTCGGTGGAGCCGCCGACCCCGGCCACGTACAGCGTGGTCTCGGCGAAGGCCGGCATGCTGCCGATGGCAGCGAGCGTCAGGGCGACCGTTATGGCGCTGCCCACGGCACTGCGATGGAAGGGACGAAACGGTCGTGCTGCTGAGGGAAGGTCAAGGCTATTCACAGACTATCTCCGAAGTGCATGGGGGCAGATCGAACAATGCGTCAGTCGCTTCGGCATGACCCGAAGCCTTGCATGCGGCGTGCATGCTCCCGGCGAATCCATCGCGGGGTGGCGCATCTTCATGTGCGCTATGGGTGGCTGGTTCGAGTATTGCGACGGCCCCTCCATATGGTCAAATACGGATATCCGCCTTAGTTATTCATATTTGATATGGAGCGCGCCATGAACCTAAGACAGATCGAGGCCTTCCGCAGCGTCATGCGCCTGGGTTCCATGACTGCGGCGGCGGAGGTGCTGTTCACCTCGCAGCCCAACATCAGCCGGTTGATTGCACAACTGGAACTGAGCACCGGGCTGACCCTGTTCAAGCGTGCTGGCGTCAGGCTGATTCCGACCCAGGAGGGTCAGGCGTTCTTTCAAGAGGTCGAGCGGGCCTATGTCGGGCTGGACAGCCTCAAGCTGTCGGCCAAAAACATCCGCAACCTGGGCACGGGGCGCTTGCGGGTGGCGGCGGTGCCTTCCACCGGGCTGAGCATGATTCCCCGGGTGCTAAAGGCGTTTACCGAAACGCGACCGGAGTTGACCGTGTCGCTGCACGTGAACTCCTCGCCCACCGTCGAGCAGTGGGTGAAGTCGCAGTTCTGCGACGTGGGGATTGTGGTGCACCCCGGCGATGTCGACAGTCAGCAGATCGAGCTGCTCAGTGAAGTGGCAGCAGTGTGCGTGTTGCCGGCGTCCCATCCCCTGGCAAGCCGAGCGGAGATCACCTTCACCGACTTGGAAGGCGAAACCTTTGTTTCCCTGTGCCACGGCGACGGCACCCGCGCGCTGGTCGATGGCCTGTTCGAGCAGGCCGGGGTGGAACGGGTCATGACCGTGGAAGCGCAGTACAGCGCGATCAATTGCGAGATGGTGGCGCTGGGCATGGGCATCACCCTCGCCCACCCCCTGGTGGCCCGGGACTATCGCCACCGCGACATTGTCATCCGCCCGTTTGTGCCGCAGATCCTCTTCCCCACCTACGTCATGTGGGCACCGGCCCAGACGCGGACGAAATTGTCCGAAGAATTCGTTGATACGCTGAAGGCGTTCTACCGGGACATCGTTTTTTAGGAGCACGCCGCGGCAGCGCCCTCTTCAGACACCAATCGACTGTAGGAGCGTGGCTTGTCCCGCGATCTGGCGCGCAGCGGCAGCATTCCAGGCGCCGCATTCCGTCAGGCGAAGCGGGTCCAAAGGTTTCACGACCGGTCCCCGGCTGATCGCGGGACAAGCCACGCTCCTACAGAACGTGCGTGCGCCGCGTGCTTAGGGTTCCAGAGATTTATTGGAGGACGGCGGGAGCAGCGTTCAATGCCCGGCATAAAAAAAAGGCCGTGACGCACAACGGCGTCATGGCCTTTTTACACGTCAGCCCGTCAATCCAGGCGGAATGCGATCACGCTGTCGCCCAGCGTAGTGCCGAGCGAGCCATGCCCGCCGGCCGAGATGACGACGTACTGCTTGCCGTCGCTGCCCAGGTAGGTCGAAGGCGTCGCCTGGCCGCCCGCCGGCAGCTCCTTCTCCCAGAGCACGTCACCGGTGTTGATGTCGTACGCGCGGATGAAGTTGTCCGCCGTCGCGCCATGGAACACCACGCCGCCCGCCGTCACCAGCGGGCCGCCGTGGGCGACCATGCCCATCGGGAAGCCGATCGGGAAGCGACCCGGGAGGAAGCTGGTCTTGAGGTTTTGGGTGGTGCCGGTGCGGCGCATCCACTCGGTTTTGCCGGTGGTCAGGTCAACGCCGACCATGCGGCCCCAGGGCGGCGCAATGCACGGCACGCCCAACGCCGAGGCGAACTGTTTGATCCGAATCGCGTACTCGCCGTTGAAGTTCTCGTTCCAGTACGGCGTGCCGTCCTGGGTGAACAGCCGCTTCTCGGCGGTTTCCGGGGTGCGCTTGATCAGGTGGTAGGTGTAGGCCAGACGCACCGGTGCGGCGATGAGAATCTGCCGGTCCGGATCGACCGCCACCGAGCCCCAGTTGAACGCCCCGATGTTGCCCGGGAAAATCAGCGAGCCCTGCTCGGTGCTCGGTGTCCACGGGTTGCCGTCGTAGCGCAGCCGGTTGAAGGTCGTGCGGCAGGACATCTGATCAAAGGGCGTCAGGCCCCACATCGATTTTTCGCTCAGGGGTCCCGGGATGAAGTTGATCTTCGACACCGGCTGGGTCGGCGCGAAATGCTCGCCCGGTACGCCGCCTTCGGTCGACACCTTGACCTGATCAACCGGAATAATCGGTTCCCCGGTCAACCGGTTCAGGACGAAAATGTTGCCCACTTTTGTCGGCAACAGCAGCGCCGGTTGCTTGCTGCCTTCTTTACCCACGTCCATCAGGGTCGGCTGCGACGGGTTATCGCGGTCCCAGAGGTCGTTGTTCGACGACTGGAATTTCCATTTGAACGCACCGGTGTTCAGGTCCAGCGTCACCAGCGTGTCGCGGAATTTTTCCGTGTTGTTGTTCGGGTCGCGGTTGATGCCCAGCTCGTCTGGCGAGGCGTTGCCGAACGGCACAAACACCAGGCCGTTTTTCATGTCGGCGCTGAGGGTGCCCCACGCCACGGGTGTGTCCTGCGGGTAGGTTTGATCGGCCGCGATGGGCTGGGTCATGTCCGGATTGGCCGGGTCGAAGTTCCACACCAGCGTGCCGGTCACGGCGTCGTACGCGCGGATCACTCCCGACGGGTTGCCGTCGTTGTAGCCGTTGTCCATCACCGAACCGCCGACTATGACCCGATCACCGGCAATCAGCGGCGCGGCCGTCTGCATCAGCGCGTGGGGACGGATCTCGCCCATGTTGGCACTGAGATCGACCACCCCGTTGTTGCCGAAATCGCTGCACAGCTTGCCGGTGTCAGCGTCGAGGGCCACCAGCTTCGCGTCGGCTGTGGCGGTGATGATGCGCTTGGCGCACTGGATCGGCGATACAGCGGCGGCAGCGGTGGCGGCCGGCGCGTAGTAGCTAACGCCACGGCAGGTCTGATGCTGTTGCAGGTAAGAGCGGTTTTTCTCCGGTTCCCATTTCCAGTCCAGCTTGCCGGTTTCAGGGTTCAGGGCGTGCACTTCGTTGTGCGCGGTGCAGACGTAGACCCGGTTATTGACCTTCAGCGGCGTGGCTTCGAAGGTGTACTCGCCGGCGTCTTTTGCGGCATCGCGCAGATCGCCGGTGTGGTATTCCCAAGCCACCGAGAGCTTCTTCACGTTGCCCGCATTGATCTGGTCGAGGCTGGAGAAACGCTGACCGTTGTTCGTGCCGCCGTAGGCCACCCAGCCATTGCCGGCTTCGCCCGTGCTGCGCGCTGCCTGCGGGGTGTCGATCTTGCCCGCCACCGGGTACGGGTCGTAGAACATCACCGCCAGCACGATCAGCATCATCACGCCGACGGTGCCACCCAGAAGCGGGTGGAAGCGGCGCGTGTCGCCCGGGTTCTGCGCCTTGTACAGCGGACGCACCACCCACGGCAGCGCCAGCCACAGACCCAGCAGCGCGAACAGATCGCCGCGCGGAATCCACTGCCATTTGTCGAAGCCGACCTCGTAGACGATCCAGATCAGAATCCCCCACATCAGCAGCGCATACACCGTCAGCGCCGCTTTCCTCTTCAGGATCAGCAGCACCGCCGAGGCCAATACCGCGAGGGCGATCATCGAGTACGCCGCCGAGCCGCCGGCGGCCACCAGTTGCGCACCCATGTACAACAGGGCAATGGCGAAAATCGCCATCACCACCCCAGTCACTCTCAAGATCATTGTTGGTTTTCCGTGTTGGGGCCGGTGATGGCTCCGTGTGGGAAGTGCGCGAAAGCGGGAGGTCCGAGCCGCCCGTTCGCACGCGTTCACGCCCATCTTAGCGTCCACACCCCGCGCCCCGGAAAACTTTGTTACAGCTGCTCAAGCGTCTAGCGCAGGGTTTGTGGCGCGCTGGCGCCGTTCAACAACTGCATCTGCTGACGATAATCGTCGGTGACCTGGCGTGCCTGGCTGCTGCTGTTGATGACCCGCGGCGTGATCAGCACCAGCAACTCGGTGCGATCCTTTGACTTGCTGCGATTGCCGAACAGCCAGCCCAATCCGGGCACCCGGCCCAGATACGGCACGGCGCTGACGCTCTCGCTGTTGTCCTGCTTGATCAGCCCGCCGAGCAATACGGTCTGCCCGCTTTGCGCAGCCACCTGGGTCGACACCGAGCGCGTCGAGATGCGCGGGTTGCCGTTCACCGTCACGGTGTCGTCGGCATCGCTGACCTGCTGCTGAATGTCCATGTACACCAGGCCGCCCGGGTTGATTCGCGGCACGACGTTAAGGATCACGCCGGTCTGCAAGTACTCGACGCTGCTCAGGGTGGTGTCCGAGGTGCCGGTATTGACCGTGGTCTGGCTGATGGGGATGTTGTCGCCGACCTGGATCTGCGCGCTTTCGTTGTTCATCACCACCAGCGACGGCGCCGACAGCACCTGGGTGCGGCCGTTGGTTTCCAGCGCGTGAATCGCCACTTGCAGGTTAGTGCTGACAAAGGAATAGAACAGCGAATCGGTCGAGCCCAGCCCGGCCCCGCCTCCCCCCAGCGCACCCTGACTGCCGGCGGTGTTGGTGACGGTGGTGCTGGTGGAATTGCCGGCCAGGCGTCCGAGGTACCACTGAACGCCCTGATCCAGCTCGCCGGTCAGCTTGACCTCGAGGATCCGCGTTTCGATCTGCACTTGCAGCGGCGCATTGTCCAGACGTTTGATCGCCGCCTCGATCTCTTTCCACTGCGCAGGCCGCGTGCGCACCAGCAACTGGTTGCTGCTTTTCTGCGCCGAGATGCGGGTGGCCGAGTCCAGCCCTTTCTGCCCGTTGCCCGAGGTGGCAGCGCCGGATGTCGAACTGTCGTCGGAACCGCTATCGCTGCGGGTGTCCGCGTCTTGCTCCTGCTCGTCGTCCGAGGTCGCCGTGTTCTGAGTCCCGCTCTGGGACAGGCCGCCTTGGCCGCTACTGTTGAGACCCGTAGCGGAACTCATCCCCGTGCCCGAGCCGAGACCGCCCGATGTGCCGCCAGACGTGCCCCCGGTCAACGACGACATAGAGCGCGTGCGCAACCCCGGCGCCACCTTGGCAGCGCTTTCCTCTTGTACCGCGCCCGTGCCGTAGATCTGCTTGAGGTATTTCGCCAGGTCGGTGGCCTTCATGTTGCGCACGTCGTAGACGTACAGCTGCGGCTCGTTGCCGCCGCCTTCGTCGATGGTGCGAATCCAGGTGCCCACTTCGTTCAGGTATTCGGGCTGGGACGAGAACGCCACGACCGAGTTGGTCCGCTCGATGGGCAGGAACCTCACCATCCCCGCCAACGGCATGCCGCTGTCCGGCCCGAACAGCTTTTGCAGCTCCGGCATCAGCTCGCTGACCGAGGCGCGTTGCAGACCGAACACGCCCACCGACATGCCCTTCAGCCAGTCGACGTCGAAGGTATCGATGGTCTGCTGATAGTTCGCCAGCTCTTCAGTGGTGCCCGCCAGGCTCAGCACATTGCGGGCCGGGTCCACCAGCAGGAACGCGTTCTCCCGGGCAAACGGCTTGAGCAGTTTCTGCATTTCCGTGGCGGAGATGTAGCGCAGCGGGAACAGCCGCGCCGACAACCCGGCAGACGGTTGGGCCACGGCCATCTCCGGCACCAGTTTGCCGGCAATCGCCTGGCTGGCCGGAAGGATGACGTAGCGATTGCCCTGACGAATCATTGCGTTGTCGGTCCACGACAGCAGGGTCTCAAGAATCGACAGCGCCTGCTGCGGGTTGACCGGCCGGGACGTGGAGAAACTCACTTCGCCCTTCACCCCTTGGGCGATGGTGTAGCTCTCGTGAAGCATGTCGCCGAGGATGCTGTTGACCACCGCTTCGATGGGCTGGTTGGCGAAGTTGAAGACGATGTCGCCTTCCGCCGCCTGGGGCGTGGCGGTTGCCGGCGCCGGTGTTTTCACGAAGCGCTGGGTGCCCCTGATGATCTGCCGGGTGCCGGTAGTCGCCGTCGAGCCGTCCGCAGCACTGGCTTGTGCCTGAACCGGCATTGGCTCGCTGCGTGGGTCGATCGGCCGACGTTGGTTTCCGGTTCCGTCCAGCGCCTCGCGGAGCATGCCGCTGTCCGGCTCAAGGGTCGTCGGCGCGGTGGTGCAGCCACTCAAGGCGACGGCCGCCGCCAGGCACAGCAAGGGCGAGCGAAGCGTCGCGACGGGTTTGGTGCTGCGGGCACGGCGCAGGGAACGATTACGGGGCAGGTTCATGGAGGTCTTCACGGGAAAGGGAAAGCGGTGGTGAGGTCGACGGCGCAGGCAATCGCAGGCGCCGGACAGTGAGGGTTTCGGTGCGCTCGTCGAGGCCAAACGTGGCACTCGTCGGGCTGATCGCGCGCAGGGTCCAGCCGTTGGGCAACGGCCCGTTGAGGCGGACTTTCAGCGCCGGGCCGGTGGTCGGTTTGATGAATGCCAGCTGCACCGTGCCGTCGAGCAGCACGCCGGTCAGGGTCAGCCCGCTCAGACTGGATGCTGCCTGATTGGCTGGCTGTTGCGGGTCCGGGCGGCGGTCGACGCTGAACAGCGGGGTCTGCCAGGCGTTGGCCAGACCGGGCAATTCCACGGGCGCTAACACCGGCGTTTTTGCCGCGACGGCCGGGCGATGATTCGCTTCGGCAGGCAGCCAGTCCGCGGACTGCCAGGTGCCGTTGAGCACCAGGGCAATCAGCACCAGCAGGACAAGGGCGACGGCCATCAGCGCGCCCTCGGCCGTTATCGGGGAACGCATCATGGGGCGGCCTCGGCTGAGTCGGGTTGATCGGCAGTTGCCTTGAGCGCAACCGGCTGCAAATAGCCGCGAATCAGCAGTTGCACAGTCAGTCGCCCTGCCCCGCCTTCGCCAGGCGCATTGCTGGCGCGACGCACGCTCATGTGCTCGATGAACAGCAATGGCCGCTGATATTCCAGCCCATGCAATACCGCCATGAGCGGCTCGATGGCGCATTCCAGCGTGACGCTGACCTTGACCTGGCGAAATGGCTCGCTGCCGTCCTGCTCCGGGGTAATGGGCATCCGTTGAGTGAGCGTGCAGCCGGCGCTGTTCGCGCCCTGGGCCGTGATGACGTCCGCGACGTGCTGCATGAGATCGGCGGCGACTGCGCTCGGGTCTTCGCCGGTCAATAAGCTCCCGCTGCTGGCCGGGTCCTGCGCGGCGGTTTCCAGCGCTGCGTTCAGGCTTTCGCGCTGTTGCACAAGGCCAGCGTAGCGCTGCTGTTGGGACCTGAGCTGCTCGGCCTCTTCGCCCATGTCCCGCAGCGGGCCGGCGAACCAGCTGTCAATGAGCAGCCAGTAGACTGCGCCCATCACCAGGGCGAGGACGATCAATGCAACGCCGCGACGCTCACGGGGCGTCAATTCACGGGGTGTCAGCGTTCGGCGCATCGGCGGCCTCCTGATGCAAGCGTGCGTGTAAGGAAAAGCGCTCTTTGCCGCTGTCGGCGTCGGGCTGGATGACGCCCTGAAACTGAGGGTTTTCCAGGCTGGGGCAGTCTTTCAAATGGCTGATCAGCGCACTGGCGCGCACGCTCTTGCCGGAAAACGACACGTCGTCAGCGTCGATTTCCAGTTGCTCCAGCCAGGTGTCGTCGGGCAGGCAGGCGGTCAATTCACTCATCAGCGCAGCCATGGTCGGGCGCGCGGCCTTGTGCCGGGTCAGGTAATCGGCGGCGCCGAGGGTGTTGGTCAGTTGCTGACGAAGCTGCTGAACCTGGGCCGCCTGGCCTTTCAGCGACTGCACCGTCGCGCGCATGCCTTCCAGGCGTTGCTGACGATCGTGCAACCACACGCCCATCAGCGTGACGAGCAGCACGGCGCAAAAGCCGACAAGCACACGACGCTGCTCCACGCCCCCGCGGTGGTTTACCGGTCGCGCGGACTCGGGCAGCAGATCGATCCCCAGCGGCGTGCCGTCCTCTGAGCAGACGTCCACCCGTTGCGGCGTCAGGCCTTGGGCGGCGCACTCCGCCAGAATCGCCTGCATGCGCTCGCGGAGAATGGCGATCAGGGTGATCTGCAACCCGCCCGCGCTGCGGCCGTCCTGGCGCACGACATAGAGCAATTGATCGCGGGGATACGGCGTGTATTTGTCCAGTTCATAGCCAACCACAGCAGCGAGATCCCGCGCGGCCGCTGTCGGCAATTGCAGGCGATGGATCATCACCACAGCGGTCGGCAGCATCAGCACTTGGCGGGCGCTGGCCTGGATTTCAGACGTGGGCGTCACGATCGGCCAGCGATGGGACTGCACGGTTATCTGGGGCCTGAGCCGATGACGCCACCGCGCCGGCACGCAACCGCGCAATTCGGCCAGCCAGCGCTGCCAGACACCTTGCGCCACGCTGCCCTGCCAGCGCCGTTCAACATTAGCCAGGTACGCCTGAAGCGGCGCAGGGACTGATAGGAGTGAATTCATTCTTGCCAACGCAGCACCCGATACGGGTGAGCGTTACCCTCCGATGGGGACAGTAGAACGGTGGTCTGAAACCGGGCGATGACGCCATCCGGCAGTTGTGCCTGGCTGTCGATGCTCAGCACGCTGCCGGGGTCGGTGCCCGTGGCTGTCTGTTGCGGCAGGTTCAAGGCGGTTCGCAGCAATGGCGAGGCGAATGCAGCGTCCGGCCGCGCCAGCCCGCTCCACAGCGTCACTTCCGGCGCCATGCGCTGGTACAGGCGTTGGGTCATGCCCGGGACCTGACGCAGTTCTTCGATAACCCGCAACGGCGCGGCGCGGCCATCGCGACGTGCCTCTAAGGCACGGCCCAGTCGGGTCGCCTCGTCGCGATCGGCGCCGCAGGCTTGAGCCACGCGGGTGATGTCCTCGTTGCTGGCCGCATTCAGATCGAGCTTGCCGCGCTCGCTGCTGACGCTGACCACCATCCGCGCGTCGTCGAATGCCAGCGGCACGGCGCGGCCGTCGGCGATCCAGCGCGGTCGGTGATTCGCGTCCAGCAACGCCTGCAACGCCAGGTTCATCCCGGCCTGGGCGGCCAGCAGCGCCTGGGTGTGCTGCCGCTGCCACAACGCCTGGCGCGTTTCGAGCTGTACCCAGCCGGCCAGACCGCCGAGCAACAGGCTCAGCGTCGCCACTGCCCAGAGCACCAGCAACAGGGCCACGCCGCGCTGCCGATTCATTGCGTGTCTCCCGCCGACGACGCAGCACCGGCAGACCCGCCCGACAGATCAAGGCGCAAGGCGATGATTTCGCTCGGCCAGGTCACCGGGCCGTCCATCTGCACCTCGACGCGCACGGCGCGGGGCAAACGGTTGGGCCACGGCCACTCGTCCAGCCAGCCGGTCGGCTCACCTTTTGGCGTTACGCCGCGATAGCGCAACGTCAAGTCCCTTACGCCGTGAAGCAACACCTGCGGGTCACCCCACGCGCGCAACACGTTGTCCTCAACCTGGGCGAAAGCGATCTGCAAACGACGGTCCGCTGCCGGGCCGGACACTTCCAGGGTGTGCAACTGAATGCCGCCCCCCAGGTTGCCCGGCAAGGTCGCGGCAAACTGCACGCGCTGCGCCGAGCCCACGAACAGCCCCGCACCGGAAGGGGCGTTTTCCGCCAAATCCAGCGGCAGCGCCTGGCTGATGGCCTGACGCAAAAAGCTTTGGGCAGCCCGCCGCTCATCCAGGCGTGAGGTGTAGTGATCGGCCTTGACCACCGCGCGGTTGGCACCCACCAGCGCGCCGCCGACCAGGGTCAGCAGCACCGCCAGCAGGCTCAGCACGATCATGATTTCCAGCAGGGTGAAGCCGCGTTGTTGATTGTTCACTGGGCGCCCGCCTTCGCTGGATTCACCAGCCGCAGCGTGCTGAAGTGTGCCTCACGCCGCCCTTGGCTGACCGTCAGCTCCATCCGCAACAGGCGTGGCTGGCCAGCGTTGGCAGGCAACGCCGAGACGCCCATGGCCCAACGGATGCCGCCGTCTGTCACGCCGCTGCTCTGCCCCGGCTGCAACACGCCGACGGCCTGATCATCGAGCACCGAACGCGCCGCCTGGCTGAGCCGGTCCGCGCGATCAACCTGCTGCAACGAGCGAGCGCTTTGCCCGAACGCCATCAGCAGCACGCCACTGCACAGGGCCATGACCACCAGTGCGGCGAGCATTTCCAGCAGCGTGAAACCGGCCTGACCGTTGCGAGCCTTCATGGCAAAGCACGGCTCTTGACGCTGCCGGTCAGCCAGCCAACGTCGATGCGCCAACGCCGATCGCCCTGGAACACCAGCAGATTGCCGCCGCTGGAACTGCCATCCGGGTAGAACGCGAACGCTGCGCCCCCGACCTCCCCTAGATCCGCGGCCGTGCTCAGCTGCACGCCGACCTCGGCGGGCCATTGTTGCGGCCGTTTGCCGGGGGCCTTGAAGGTGCGGCGGTCGAGATCGAATGAGGTCTCGCGAGTCTGGCCGCTGATGATCGCCGCGCTGCGGGTCGTTCGAAGGGCCTGAACCATTTGCCCAAGCAACTGGCGATCCGCGGCCTGCTGCAAACCCTTGTGCAAGCCGAACCCGACCACGCCGATGCCGATGCTCATCAAGACGATGACCACCAGCATCTCCAGCAGGGTAAAACCACGGCTTGGCCCAGGCGCGCTCATGCTCGCCGGTTACTCCCAGTTGCCCAGGTCAGCGTTGTAGCCTTCGCCGCCGGGCTGACCGTCCTGACCGTAAAAAATCAGGTCGAACGCGCCGTGCTGACCCGGGAAGCGATAGCCGAAGGCGTGACCGAACGGGTCCTTCAGGTCCGACGGTTTGGCGTACGGCCCGGCCCAGCCTGAAGCGTTGGCCGGCCTTTCGACCAGTTGCTGCAAGGTTTTCGGCGGCGAACCCAGGTCCAGGCCGTAGCTTTCGATCTTCATGCTCAGGCTCGCCAGTTGCGCCTTGCCGGCACCGTATTTGCCCTTGTCGACGTTGCCGCCGACCTGGCGCACGACGATGGTCGCGACAATGCCCAGCAGCACGATGACCGCGAGCATTTCCAGCAGGGTGAAGCCGCGCTGGCGGCGGGTTGCAGCGGTAAACGGCGTGCGGCGCATCGGTCTGGTTCTCGGATTGAAAGGGTTCGGGGTTCAAATATTGCTGGTCAGGCTCATCAGCGGCAGCATGATGGCCAGCATGATCACCGCCACCAGCACCGCCATGACCACGGTCAGCGTCGGCACCAGCGCGGCGAGCATGCGGTCGATGCCGCGTTTGGCCTCGACGTCGAACACGTCGGCCACCTTCAGCAACATGGTGTCCAGTTCGCCGGCCTGTTCGCCGACTTCGATCATTTGCAGGGCCAGGTCCGGCAGCAGCGGCTGCTCGCCGAACGCACTGGCCAGCGTGCCGCCGCCCTTCACCGACTCACTGGCCTGCTCGACCTGCTGCTGCAGCGCCCGATTGCTGCAAACCTGCCGGGCGATGACCAGCGCCTGCAACAACGCCACGCCATTGCTCAGCAACGTGCCCAGGGTGCGCGCCAGCCGCGCTGCTTCGATGCGCTGCAGCAACGGGCCAATCACGCGCATGCGCAACAGACGCCGGTCACGTCGCAAGCGCCGTTGTGGATCGCGGGCGCGCAGGGCGAGGATCCAGATCAGTGCAATGCTGCCAGCCAGCAGCATCAGCCCGTCGTCGCTGAGAAACTGCCCAAGCCAGAGAATCGCTTGGGTGATGAAGGGAATCGGCACGCCGAGGTCGCGGAAGATCGGCACGAATTGCGGCACGACGTACGCCAGCAGCAGCGCCAGTGAACCGAGCACGCCGACCACCAGAAACGCCGGGTAGATCAGCGCGTTGATCACCTCGCCGCGCAGCAACTGGCTGCGTTCCAGATACTCGCTGAGCTGGCGCAGGGTGTTTTCCAGCGCGCCGCCGGCTTCGCCAGCGCGGACCATGCTGATGTACAGCGGCGAAAACTGCCGGCCCTCTTCTTCCAGCGCTACAGAGAGTGGTTTGCCGGCCTTGACCTGTTCGCGAATGCGCTCGATCAGCGCGCGGGTCTGAATCTGATTCCGGGACCGGCCGGGTTGGCGCAGCAGAATGGTCAGAGAACGTTCCAGCGGTTGGCCGGCACCGAGCAGGGTCGCCAGTTGCTGGGTGAAGCTCATCAGCGCGGCGCCGTTCAGGGTGCCGCGACCGAGGGCCTGGCGCAGCCCGCCCAGGCTCGACGGATCGACCTGCAACACCATCAAGCCGCGCTTGTGCAGCAGGGCGATGGCCGTGTCGCGGTCGGCGGCGTCCAGCAGGCCATTGTGCTCAGCGCCCTGGGCGTCCAGCGCGCGGTATTTGAACGGCGTCATGTCATTCGCCTCGGGTCACGCGCAGGACTTCTTCCAGCGAAGTAATCCCCGCCACCGCCTGACGCAAGCCTTCCTCATGCAGGGTGCGCAACCCGGCACGGCGCGCGGCGTGCTCAAGGGTCGAGGCATCGGCGCGGCTCATCAGCAGGCTGCGCAGTTCTTCGTTCATCACCAGCAGTTCAGTGATTGCACTGCGACCGCGATAACCGCCACCGGGCGCCTCGCTGCGTGGCCTGTAAAGAAGAATCGGACGCTCGTCGGTGAAGCGCTCCAGTTCGTGTTCGTCGATCAGCGCCTGGGGTGCTTCGAAGGCTTCGCGGGTGAGCGGATCAAGGCGTCGCACCAGGCGCTGGGCGAGAATGCCGTTGACCGTCGAAGCAATCAGGTAGCTCTCGACGCCCATGTCCAGCAAGCGCGTGATACTCGCCGCCGCGCTGTTGGTGTGCAGCGTCGACAGCACGAGGTGGCCGGTCAGCGAGGATTGAATGGCGATGCGGCAGGTTTCCAGATCGCGCATTTCACCGATCATGATCACGTCCGGGTCCTGCCGCACGATGGAGCGCAGCGCGCCGGCGAAGTCCAGGCCAATGGCCGGCTTGACCTGAATCTGGTTGATTCCTTCGAGCTGGTATTCCACCGGGTCTTCGACGGTGATGATCTTGCGTTCGGCGGTGTTGAGCCGCGACAGCGCGGTGTACAGCGTGGTGGTCTTGCCCGAACCGGTCGGCCCGGTCACCAGCAGAATGCCGTGGGGCCGTTCGAGCACCGCCAGAAAGGCGTCGAGCCGCTCGCCGTCGAACCCGAGGCTGGGGAAATCAAAATTGATGGTCTGCCGGTCGAGTAGGCGCATCACCACCGATTCGCCAAAACTGGTGGGGACGGTGCTCACCCGCAGGTCCAGCTCCTTGCCCTGAATCCGCAGCATGATGCGGCCGTCCTGGGGCAAGCGCCGTTCGGCGATGTCGAGGCGCGCCATGATTTTCAGGCGGGAGATCACCGCGGCGGACGAGCTGGACGGCGGCGCTTCAGCTTCGTGGAGCACGCCGTCGATGCGGTAACGCACTTTCAACTGGCTCTCGAAGGGCTCGATGTGGATGTCCGAGGCCCGCTGCTCGACGGCGCGCTGCAGGATCAGGTTGACCAGCCGGATCACCGGTGCTTCCGAGGCCAGATCCTTCAGGTGTTCGATGTCTTCCGGCGAGCCGTTGTGATCATCAAGGGATTCAATAAGGGTGCCGATGGCACTGCGCCCCTGGCCGTAATAGCGCTCAATCAGGGTGTCGACGTCGTTACGCGAACCGATCGACAGCCATACCGGGACCTGACAGCAATAGCCAATGGCTTCGAAGGCGTAGCGCTCGCACGGGTTGGCCGAGACCACGTGCAGACCGTCTTCGCGCCACGCCAAAGGCACGACCTGGAAATGCCGCATGAAGCGCTCGGTCAGCGCCGGCAAGGGATCCAGCATGTCGGCCGCTTCGTCGAGGGCCAGCAGTGGCGTTTGCAGCAGCGCCGCCCAGGCCCGGGCCATCTCGGTTTCCGAGACCAACCCCAGCCGGGTCAGTAACGCCAGCAGCCCGGCGCCTTCGGACTCGGCCATCAAGCGCCGCGCCCGCTCCAGATCGAGCGTCTTAAGCCCGGCGTTCGCCGACAGCCAGGCGCAGACCTGCTCGGGGTCCGGAATCTGCAACTGTCTGGCGTCGAGCGGGTTTAGTGGCATGGTGATCGAAGGCCTGGGTGGATAACAGCGTGTGGCGTACCGATTAACTGACAAATAACTAACTGACACATAACCAGGACTGCTTATTTGCGGCCACGCGTTATAAGCCGCGGAGCATTCATCCAGCGGCTTTCAGTGAATATGTATTTTGAGTACTGTCGGGAGTTATCAACTCCCCCGCCGAATGCTATTAACCGCCAACGTTGGCGAATAGAAATGTCGACAACTAAGGCGGCTATGCAGTCGTCTGATTGTTCGAGGATTACTCAGCGCGGAGAGAGCTTACCAGCAAGCTAAACCTAATAGCAATTAGGTTTTCTACACCGCAAGGAAATTAACGTATATTAGTCGCAATGGGCAATTAATCGCTGATTAACCAAATTAATATGGTGATAAATTGCGCTTGAAGCCGGTTTTCTGTTTGGCTCGTAGCGGAACTCTGCCTTTTAACACCCTGTCGAAGGGGCCTTTCCGATCACCGCTCGTCTAATTAAAAAATAATCTTGCAAACGCTGAACTAATCAGTAGATTCCCCGGACTTAACGTTCGTCCTGTTCCCAGTTGGACGGGTTTGCGCGTTCACTTATTTTCCACACCCCATCAATCGAGAAACCATCGATGAATAGACCCATGCTGTCTGTTTGCAGCGTCTTGCTTTTCGGCGCCTGCAGTTTTGCTGCTGTTGCGGCGGACTCTACGTCCAGTCAAAACGCAACTTCTGCAGAAACCGTTCGCGCCCAGGTTGAAAAACAGCGCGACCAGCTTTCTGGCGTCGACAAGGTAGCCGTGCCGACCACCAAGACCTCCTCTGCGGTGCTTGATGCTCCCGTCGACACCGGTGATGCGCCGGTACTGGTGCAAAAGCCATGACCGACCGCCACGACATCACGAACTGCCACCCGCCCACGAGGACGTTGCCCTTGTCAGCTTTCAAACAGACCATGGCGTTGAGCCTGCTGGCCATCAGCGTCGCCCAGGCCACCCTCGTTCACGCCGCCACGCCGATGACCGGCAACGACGTTGAAGCCCGCGTTGGCGCGGTGCTGGACAACATGAACATCTCGGAGAAGATCAACTTCACCCGGGTTGACGACGGCCACATGATTCCTCGCCTGCCCAAGTGGGGCATGGAAGGCACCATCGCTTACGACTCCTCGATGGGCGTGCACGTCAACAACGCCACGTTCGGCGCGCAATACCCGGCGCAGTCTGCCCTGGCCGCGACCTGGAGCATCAACCGCGCGAAGGAATTCGGTCTGGCGATCGGTTACGAAACGCGGATCTCCGGCGGTCAGCAAATGCTCTCCCCGGGCGTCAACCTGTACCGCACACCGTTTGGCGGTCGCTCCGCCGAATACGTCAGCGGCGAAGACCCGTTCCTCGGCGCCGTCATGGGCCCGGCCATCGCCAACGGCATCCAGGCCCAGGGCATTCAGGCAGCGGGCAAGCATTTCCTGGCCAACGAGCAGGAAGCCAACCGTCACTACGTCAACATCAAGGCCGACGAGCGCACCTTGCGTGAGCTGTATCTGCCGGGTTTCGAATCGCTGGTGAAGAACGCCAACGTCGCCTCGATCATGTGTGGCTACAACAAGATCAACGGCGATTACGCCTGTGAAAACCATCATTTCCTGACCGAAGTGCTCAAGGGTGAATGGGGCTATCAAGGCAACGTTATGAGCGACTTCAACTCGGTGCAGGATGCGTTCAAAGGCGCCTGGGCCGGTACTGACATCGACATGCCGTCAGGCCTGCAATTCACCGAAGCCAAGCTGCTGCCTTACCTCTGGAGCGGTCAGCTGACCCAGAACGTCATCGACGACAAGGTCAAGCGCAACCTGCGCGCGCTGGTGAGCTACGGCTTCGACAAGCAACTGAACAAGGCGCAAACCCTTGATCACCCTGAATACGGCCAACGCGCAGCGCTGAACATGGCGCGGGAATCCATTGTCCTGCTGCGCAACGAGAAGACCTCGGCGGGCAAGCCCCTGCTGCCGCTGGCACGCGATGCGAAGATTGCTGTGATCGGCGACCTGGCCCTGCAGCCGCCGACTTCGCCATTCGGCACGCCTAACTCGCCGCCGAACACCTACGTCACCGAACTCAGCGGTCTGCAGCAGCTGGCTTCGAACGGCGCGAACGTCGAATACCTGCGAGAGATGAGCCTCAATCCCAAGGCGTCCGTCTGGTATCAGCCGAGCACCGGGCAGAACGGCATCAGCAACACGGGTGTGAAGGCCGAGTACTTCTCCAACACCGAGCTGGCCGGTTCTCCTGCCACGACCCGCGTCGAACCGGGCGTCAATCTGAGCTGGACCACCAACACCAACACCACCGATAGCGGCGTCACTGCGGTGTCTGGCTTCAACACCACGCCAGGCGCGTTCTCCGCACGCTTCACTTCGAAAATCAAGCCAACCATTTCCGGTGAGCAGGTCTTCAAAGTGCGTGCCGACGGTGCGTTCAAGGTTTGGGTCAACGACGAGCTGGTGCTGGAAAACGACGGCACCGAGAAGTCCTTCGACCTGATCAACGCACTGGTCACTTCCGGCAAAACCGCGAAGTTGCAAGCCGGAAAGGAATACACGGTCAAGCTGGAATACCGTCGCCTGCAAGGCAACTTCACGCCGGTACTGGGCGGCATGGCAGGTGTTCAGATGAGCTGGGCGTCGTTGCGTCCGCCGAAGGATCTCTCGAAGTACGATGCCGTGGTCATCGCCGCCGGTACCAATTTCGAGTACGAAGGCGAGTCCAACGACCACGACTACGCACTGCCCGAGTATCAGTCCGACCTGATCACCTACGCCACCAAGGCCAACCCCAACACCGTGGTGGTCTTGCACAGCGGCGGCGCGCTGGACATGCAGCCGTGGGCGAACAAGGTAGGCGCCAGCCTGCACGCCTGGTTCCCGGGTCAGCAAGGCGGTCAGGCCTTGGCCGAGATTCTGTACGGCAAGGTCAACCCGTCGGGCAAATTGCCGATCACCATCGACAAGAAGATCGAGGACAACCCGAGCTACCCGTCGTACTCCGATCCCAAGCAGTACCTGGGTGACAACGCGCTGACCGAAATGAACTACAGCGAAGGCATCTACCTGGGCTATCGCGGTTATGACAAGAAGCACGCCAAGCCGCTGTATCCGTTCGGCTATGGCCTGTCCTACACCACGTTCGACTACAGCGACCTGAAGCTGTCGACCAACGTGATGGCGCCGGGCAGCACGGTTGACGTGAAATTCACCGTCACCAACAGCGGCTCCCAGGCCGGTTTCGAGGTCGCGCAGCTGTACGTTCACCCTGCAAACCCTGCGGTTGACCGTCCTGAGAAGGAGTTGAAGGGCTTCACCAAGGTTTACCTGCAACCGGGCGAAAGCAAGACGGTGAGCATTCCGATCGATTCGCGCTCCCTGGCGTACTACGTCGAGAAGACCGACAGCTGGGATGTGGACGCCGGCAAGTTCAAGATCCTCGTAGGGCCTGATTCCGAAGACCTGCCGCTGGATCGCACCTTGATCACGCTCTTCCCGGAACACCTGACCACCCGCGACAGCAACCCGCTGCCGTCTCCACTGCGCAAAGCAGTACAGGTCAGCGCCGCACAGACCTACTAAGCCGCAGGATTCAAGCTCAGGGACGAGCTTGAATATCCGCCTTTAGCCGCTGTAGATAAACATCGAATACCGCCATCACATCGACTTCATCGGGTGCCCGCAGCCACTGGATCTGCAAGCCATCCATCACGGAAAAGATCTCCTGAGCCAACGCGCTCGTCTGAATGTCCTCACGAATCTCCTTCGCCTCAATCAGCGCTTTCAGGTGGCCCTGGGCGTGATGATGGGTGATGTGAAAGCGCTCCTTGTACCAATTGAACGCCGGATGCAGATTCGAAAGACTCTCCGTGTTCAGCACCATCGCCGCCTGGCACTCCGCAGCACTCTCCACACTGAAGCTCATGCTTTGCTTCAGAAAACGCACGAACCCCTCCAGCGTCATCTCCATGGTCAGTTCGCTGAACCGCGACACCACCCGCTGATCCCGGCGCTCCAGCAGCGCATTGAGCAGCGCTTCCTTGTTCGGAAAGTGATGCAGCAGGCCAACCGTGGTGATGCCGGCGAGCTGCGCGACGTCCTTCATTGACGCACTGGAGTAACCATTGCGGGCGAAGATCACTGTTGCCGCATCGAGCAAAGCGGCACGACGCATTTCCCCTTTCGGTGCACGCCGCCGTTTCGGCGATCCCGCGTCGGGCGAGTCATTCCCTGATTCGTCGTCTGTCATAAACCCTTGTCTCGTTGATTCGAATGAAGCCTGACCGAGCACGGCCACGGCCTGCTCAAGCAAGCGCCTGCGCATCGCTGCGGCGCTGAAAAAACCGCCGGGCCGTGAGGGAAGCGATTGTAATCGAAGTCACGGCAATCAATGCGTTACCCGTAAGCATGGCCGGGAACGCACCGGCCGCACCGAACAGGTGAATCCCGCCCAGCACGAACGGCACGGTCCCCAGCGTTGCCCGCAGCCAGGCGAACAGCGCCACCAGCCAGGGTCGGCCCAAGGTGACGAACATCGAGATCGCAACAAAATCCAGCCCGATCAGCGCCCACAGCCCGCCGCCGACGTGGCAGAACGCAAGAAAGATCGCCCGCCCGGTGCCTTCAAGTTCGTAGGTGTCAGCCAGCGGATTGGCCGCCAGGAGCAGCACGGCCCAGACCAGCAGGCCATAGATGATCACCAGTTTGCGGCTGAACACGATGGCTGAGGCGACGCGGGCGTGGCGATGGGCGCCGATGTTCTGCCCCAGCACCGGCGCGAGGGCGCTGGGCAGGGAAAAGAACACGCAGTAGGCAAACTGCATGACGCGGTCCATCACCGCCATGGCCGCCAGCGCCGACGTGCCATAGGCGCCGATCGACGAGACCAGATAGGTCAGGCCCACCGGCGTCGCCAGGTTGCCGACCATGGCGGGCAAGCCGACCTGCATGACCTTGCGTGTGTGCAGGCGCAGCAGTCGCCAACGGATGGAGAAAGGCATCGCCAGCCGCACCCGCAGCCAGTAAATGCCCAGACCCAGGGACACCAGCGCCGACAGCGCATAGGAAATTCCCGCGCCTTCAAGCCCGAGGCCAAAACCGAAGATGAACAAGGGGTCGGCCAGCGCCAGGGTCGCCGCACCTGACAGTACGACCCACAGGGCGCGGCGGCTGTCGCCGGCGGTTCGCAGGATCTGCGCCGCCATCTGCATGGCCGACTGCAGCACGCTGAACGGCAGGGTCAGCCAGATGAAAATTCGCGCGGCTTCGTAGGTGCTGGCGTCCGCGCCGAGCCAGCGAGTGAGCGGCACCAATAGCGCCAGTTGCAACGCCGCGGCAGCGCCGGACGCGAGGACCACCATCAGCATCAAGTGCGTCACCAGCCGCGAGGACGCCTTCGAGGCGCGATGGCCGATCCGCTCGGACAATACCGTGGCGGCGGCGATGATCAGCCCGCTGGAGACGGCACTGTTGAGGAAGATCAGCACCTTCGCCACCCCTGTCGCCGCGAGCAGCAACGGATCGTGAAGCATCGAGACGTAGAGCAGCGTGAAGATGTCCACCAGAAACACCGCCAGCAGGCTCAACGCACTGGTGCTCGACATCACCAACACGTGCCGGGCCACCGAGCCTTCGGTGAAAACAGCGCGCGGGTGATTCATGAACACTCCAGAAATAAACAGTGGCCGGGTGTGGCAGCAGGTGTGATGGAAAAAGCGCTGCCGGAACAGCGCGCGCACTTTATACGTTTGTGCCCACCGCCGCCGTATTTCTCGCCGCCAACAGCGCGTGAAAGTCCGAGGTGGTCAGCGGAAGACTCAAGAAATAGCCCTGACCCTCATCGCACTGCACTGACTTGAGCAATTGCAGATGCTCGGCGGTTTCGATGCCCTCGGCCGTAACCGTGAGTGACAGCGCCCGCCCCAGCCCGACGATGGCCTGCACGATGGAGCGATCACCTTCGCTTTCGCTGAGGCGGGTCAGGAAGCTGCGGTCGATCTTCAATCCGTCGAAGGGGAACGTGCGCAGGTAACTCAACGACGAATACCCGGTGCCGAAGTCGTCCATGGCGATGCGCACCCCCAACTGCTTCAGCGTCCGCATGACGTCCAGCGCGCCGACAGCATCTTCGATCACCACGCCTTCGGTGATTTCCAGTTCGACCCGCGACGGTTCGATGCCGGTGGCCTTGAGGGCCGCTTGAACACGCGCGGGCAAATTGCCGCGCTTGAATTCGGCAGGCGACAGGTTGATGGAGACGAACAGGTGTGTCGGCCAGCGCGCGGCTTCTCTGCACGCCTGGTTCATGACCCAGTCGCTGAGGGGGATGATCAGACCACTTTCTTCAGCGATGGGAATGAAGGTGTCCGGGGGAATCAGGCCGCGCTGGGGATGCTGCCAACGCACCAGCGCTTCGGCGCCGACCATTTGGCCGTCGGACAAACGAAAGCGCGGCTGGAAATGCAGGCGCAGCTCGTTGTGTTTGATCGCATAGCGCAGGTCACTCTCCAGCCGCCGGCGCTCGATGATTCTGGCGTTCATGTCGCCTGCGTAAAACCGCCAGGTGCCGCGACCGCTGGCCTTGGCCTCGTACAGCGCAATGTCGGCGTAGCGCAGCAGTTCGGCGGCCTCGCGCGCATCGGTGGGCGCCATGGCGATGCCAATGCTGGCGCTGACGAATATTTCCTGATCGTCAATCTGCACCGGGCGCTCGATGGACTCGATCAGCCGCCGGCACAACGCCTCGACTTCGTCCTGGTTCGGGGTGTCGCTGAGGATCAGCACGAATTCGTCGCCGCCTACCCGCGCGACCAGGTCGCCATGGCGCACGCAATCGGACAGACGACTGGATACGTCATTGAGTACGCGGTCGCCGGCGGCGTGGCCGAGCAGGTCATTCACCGGCTTGAAGCGGTCCAGATCGATGCTCAGCATCACCAGCGGCTGGTCGAGGGTGGGCAGCGCTTTCAGTTTGCCGTCCAGGAACTCCTGCAAGCGGACCCGGTTGGGCAGCCCGGTCAGGGCGTCGTGCTGGGAGAGAAACTCGATGCGCCGACGGGCTTCCACTTCTTCGGTGACATCGGTGGCCGTGCCACGGAATCCGCCTGCCGCCATCGAACGCGCGGAGAGGCGACTGATGCGCTCGCGACCGCAGGTCTCCAGGTAGCGGCACTGAATGGTGATGTCGGGGCGACGGTTGGGGATCGCCAGCCACTGCGACACCTGGCCAAGCTCGGTTTGCAGCAGGTCGTCCATCAAGGCACCGATCCACTGCCCGCGGTCCAGACCGGTCACGATTTCGAAGCGGTCAGAGAGGTAGGTGAAACGCCCTTCGCTGTCGATTTCCCAGACCCAGTCCGAGCTGGCTTCGACCACGTCGCGAAACCGCGCCTCGCTGGTGGCGAGCGCGCTTTCGCTTTTCTGCAGGGACGCATAACTGTCATCGAGGGAGCGCGCGGCGGCGGTGGTGCGACGCAGTATGGCCCAGGTCATCAGGCACACCAGCAGGGCGGCCAGACCGATCAGTGGCAGGCCGAGGGTCAGCAAACGCAGCCCCGGTTTGGGGGGCGTCCAGTGCAAGGCCCCGGCAGCACCGCCCTCGCCCAGTGGAAAGATTGATACCAGATCGCGCTCGTCGGGCGTGGCGACGTGCAGACCATCGACGCCGTACTCTTTGCCCAGGACGGCCAATTTGGCGTCGTCGAGCACGTCGACGAAGATCAGCACCGAGGGCACCCGGCCATCTGCGGTGACG
The DNA here is from genome assembly GCF_050268485.1 of Pseudomonas sp. NPDC078416. NCBI lineage: Bacteria > Pseudomonadati > Pseudomonadota > Gammaproteobacteria > Pseudomonadales > Pseudomonadaceae > Pseudomonas > Pseudomonas sp. NPDC078416. Next base: position 129,533 of record NZ_JBNNGV010000003.1, read on the forward strand.
CTTGGATCGGTGCCGGGGGTGATGGCGGCTGCGGCGACCAGCGCGGGTGTGCCGCTCAAGTCAATGAATGTTGTGATCGGGGTTTCTGTCTCGGCGCCTTTCCGGGCCCTGGCCAGCAGCAGGTCCCTGGCCTGCCCCAGCCACGGGTCGGCATCGACCTTTTCCAGTCGTCCTTCGACCACGGAATACACCGTGAGGCCGGCGTCATCGATGACAAACACCCCTTGGAATCCAAAATCGCTGTACAGCGTCGGCCCTATGTTCTGGCGAACGAACGCCCAATCAGGGTCAACCGTCAGATGCAGATAGCGGTAGGCATCGCCCCAGAACGCATAATCCCTGGCCGTAACGGTCAGCGTTTTTTGCAGGGAGCGCACCGCCTTTTCGGTGTAGAACGCGCTTTCAAGCTCTTCGTTGTGATCCAGGTCATGGGCGAGGAATGCCAACAGGTAAGCCGCCAGGAGAAAAACGCCTGCCAGCAGGAACACGAACTTGAACAGCGAGCCCCGCGCCAGGGCGACGGTCGTGGGGCTGGCGGGTTTGATGACGTCGGGGATGGGCTGATTTGACATGGCGTTCCGCAAGCTGAAGACCGGTAGGTCGCTTACGTCTCTATCGGCGGCGCTGTTGCAATGTTGAGCTGCACCTGAGCACGCAGGCTGTCGTTGTCTTCGCTCAACACAGCGACGCGCTGATTGGCTTGCGTCAGTTGCTCATGGGCCAATGCCACCGCTTTCGCCAGGGACTTGCTTTCCGCTTTTACAGCCGCCAGTTGCTCTTGCAACTGCTCACGGGCGCCATCGACTTTGGCGGTGGCCATCTGCGCGGTGCGAAGCTCTGTGGCGAGGCGCTGGGTCTGGTCTTGCTGATCTGCCAGCGCCCGGGCCTGCTGGCGCATCTCGCCCAGCAAGCGTTCGTTGTCGCGGTTCAGGCGCGTAGATTCATCCTGCTTGATGACCAGCGTCTCCTGCAGTTTTCGCTGCTCGAGCTGGATCTGCTGAAGCTGGGCTTCGTGGCGACGCTGATCCTGCTCGCGCTGCTCCTTGATGGCCTCACGGTAATGCTCCAGCGCCGCGCGGGCGTGCACATGCTTTTCTTCGAGGGACTGGATTTGCAGGTCCTTGTCCTGCACGCGCAGCTCAAGGTCCTGGCACTGCTGGCTCAAACCGGCATTGCGCGTCAGTTCCGACTGCCACGAGGAGTGGGTGGTTTGCAGCCTGGCGCTCTGTTCGGTGAGCGCGGCGTGCTGGGATTCGCACTGGTGCCGGGCTGATTTCAGCTCCGACTCAAGGGCTTCCACCCGAGCTTCCCAGGCTTCCCGCTGGCGATCGAAGTCAGCTTGCGCCTGGGCGACGACCGCTGCGCCCTCCTCCGTCAGCCGATCAAGCAAACCCTCAACCAATGCCTTGAGCTCTTCACCCATGCGCTCCCGCGACGACGCTTCGGCCGGCGCCTGGGCGTCCAGCTCTTTCAGGTACCGGGCGATGGTGGTTTTCGAACCGGTATTGCCCAGTTCGACGCGCACCGCGTCGATGCTCGGGTAAGCGCCCTTGCTCAGCAACGCCTGTCGCGCGCGCTCTACCACCGCCTTGTTGATGCCTCCACGTGCCATGTCCGCTCCTACGATTTCGTACTGTGTTACGTAACACGTTATTACAGGCTACGTTAACAGCTAAAACCTTGTATGGAAATGTTTCTGCCAGCAGCCGATAATAGTGCTTTATCGCTTTTCAGACGGGTGAGCGGCCATCAAAGCCTGCAAAGCGCCTGTGTCACGTTGATTGAGGTAGGTATGGAGAAGGCAGATCGGTACCTGTCAGCAGGCACCCGCGCCAATACGCGCCGCAGCTACCGGGCCGCGATCGAGCATTTCGAAGTGGTCTGGGGAGGTTACTTGCCCACGACGGGCGACGGCATCGTGCGCTACCTCGCCGAGTACGCTGACAAGCACGCCATCAGTACGCTGAAGCAGCGTCTGGCAGCCCTGGCCCAGTGGCATGTGACCCAAGGGTTTCCGGACCCGACGAAAACGCCCACCGTGCGGCAACTGCTCAAGGGCATTCGCGTCGTCCACCCGGCGCAGGCCAAACAGGCGGCGCCGTTGCTCCTGCGTCATCTCGAGCAAGCCGTGGCGTGGCTGGAGAACGAAGCCAATGCCGCCTGGCAGCGCGGCGACCACAAGACATTGATGCGTCACCGACGCTCGATCGCTCTGGTGCTGATCGGCTTCTGGCGCGGGTTCCGTGGCGACGAGCTGGCAAGACTGGACATCGGCAACACCCAGGCACAGGCCGGCGAAGGCATCAGCTTTTATCTGCCATACACCAAAGGCGACCGCCAGCATGAGGGCGCCACGTTTCGCACGCCGGCGCTGAAGACGCTCTGCCCGGTCAACGCCTACATCAACTGGATCACTGTGGCCGGCCTGACCCACGGACCGGTGTTTCGCCGAATAGACCGCTGGGGCAACCTGTCCATGGAAGCCATCAACTCCCACAGCCTGGTGCCGATGTTGCGACGCATCTTTAAAGACGCCGGGTTGCCTGATGACCTGTACAGCAGTCACTCAATGCGCCGAGGATTTGCAACTTGGGCGTCCGGCAACGGTTGGGATATTAAAAGCCTGATGAATTACGTCGGCTGGAAAGACATTAAATCGGCGCTGCGTTATGTAGACCCGACCACCTCGTTTGGCGGCCTGGCATTGAAACCTGCGTTGAACCCGGCCCTACAGCCTGCGGCGCTGACCGAAACCTGACCGCCGCGCAAGTTTAAAGCGGCCGGCGTCGTATAAACGGTCAGCCTTGCCCGCAAGGCAGAAAAGTTTGCTGTTAGTACTGGCATCCATGCACCTACTCGCACTACAGTGTCCACGGTTACACCAGTAATCACCGTGCGCTCCAATGTTCGCCAGTGCTAACGCCGCACGTCAGTATCAACAAACCGAAACATGGAGTTCCAATGTCCAAACTTGCTGAATACCGCCAACTCGAACGTCACCTTGCCGATCAGCTCGCTGCCCTTGAGGCCATGAAAGGCGATAAAGGCCTGGAACAGGAAATCGAATTCGAAGGAAAATTGCGTACGTTGCTTGGCGAATACAATAAGAGCCTTAAAGATATTATTTCGATTCTGGATCACCCTACCGGATCCAAACAGGGCAAGAACGCCAGCGCCCCCGAGAAGACCACTCGCAAAGCCCGTGCCGTCAAAGTCTACAAAAACCCGCACACCGGTGAAGTCGTCGAAACCAAAGGCGGCAATCACAAAACCTTGAAAGAATGGAAAGCCGAACACGGTTCCGACACCGTCGAATCCTGGGTTTCCTGATCCGCCAGTCAATGGGGATGGGTCATTAAGCACCGCCCCATTGTCGACCTCCCGATGCACGCGCCCGCTGCGCTGCATCGGTGACTCGATCGATGTTCCCTTGCAGGGTTGCAATGGCCCGCACCGCATTTCAGTCTGTTAACAGCCCTACCGCCACACGTCAGGCCGGCATTTCTCAGGGCTTCGCTTCTCTTTGTCTGTCGGAGTCCTCCCGTGAAGAACATAGTTGCTGGCGTGCTGAATGTTTCCTATCGCGACGTGGGCCCGGCCGACGGCCCTGTTGTCGTATTGCTCCACGGATTTCCTTATGACATCCACGCCTATGACGACGTGTCGGCGCGACTTGTCCAGGCTGGCTGCCGTTGCATCGTGCCTTACCTGAGGGGGTACGGCCCTACCCGTTTTGTTGATTCAGCCACGCCCCGCTCGGGCGAACAGGCGGCACTCGGCGCTGACCTGCTGGCACTGCTGGATGCGTTGAATATTTCCCAAGCCATTCTCGCCGGTTACGACTGGGGCGGACGCGCCGCGTGTGTGGTGGCTGCGCTTTGGCCAGAGCGAGTGACAGGGCTGGTCAGTTGCGACCCTGGCTACAACGTTCAGGACATCACTGCTGCTAATACCCCGGCTTCGCCCGAAACGGAGCGACGCCTGTGGTACCAGTATTACCTTCACGGTGAGCGCGGTCGCGCGGGCCTTGCGGCCAATCGAGGTGAGTTTTGCCGTTTGCTCTGGAAGCTTTGGTCGCCGACGTGGCCATTCGAAGAGTCCACATTCGCTGACACGGCGCAGGCGTTCGAGAATCCTGACTTCGTCGACGTGGTCACGCACTCGTACCGCCATCGCTTCGGGCTGGTGGCGGGCGATCCCGCCTATGCCGTTATTCAGGAGCGGCTTGCGCATAAGCCATCGGTCACAGTGCCGACGGTCATTCTGGCGGGAGCGGACGATGGCGTCTCATCAAAACGCGATGGCAATGCGGCAGTGAGCGGCTTTGCAGGCCAGGTACGGCGGCAGGTGATAAAGGGCGTGGGCCACAACGTGCCGCAAGAGGCACCGACAGAGTTTGCCGACGCGATAATAAGCCTGCTCAACCACCACTAAACACCGGTAAACCCGGCTCGTGATCCAGGTTATTCAGGATTGCTCGGCGTTGCTCAGTTCAACGGCCGACTTCGCCGCTTCAACTTCATCTTCGAAATACAGTACGGCACCCTCATCGTTCTTGATTCGGAAGAGGACAGTTGCGCCCGACTGCCGATGTTCGAGGGGGATGTCTTCACCTTCCAGTCTGACGACGGCCACGGCCATTATGATTCTCCTGTGAGCAATACTGACGACCCACTGAGCGGCTTACTTTGAAACCTGCTCAATCGCTTATCAACTTTAATAGCCCAGGTCACGGTTCATGACGCACGGTATTCAGCGTAGAACCCGGGTTGAGTGTGGCGACGTGGAGCGCTGAAGATATGCGCACTTTGAAAAGTGACAGGCAGCGGGCTGTACTCAAGATCGATCAAGCGAACGCCGTTGACTTGGGGCTGCCCGCAGGGCAAGGCGCCAAAGGCGCTGGCCAGCACGACCTGCTCAGGGTCAAACAGCACGATCGTCTCCGCGCTGACGGCGTCCATGTAGAGCGAATAGGGACAGGACGCGTCGGGACACACTTGATGACGAAGTTCGTTCAATGCCCGCAGGCGGCGATAGACAACGGTGCCTTCGCCCAACGATTTGCTGTACCAGGTATTCATTGCACTGCCCATCTCGTAAGCGTTATCAGTATCGACCCCAGGCTGAATCGATTCGTTCAACGGCAATAGCGGTGGACCGGGATAACCTTACAGGCGGGCTGATTGGCGGGCTTGAAACAGAGCGTGAATTTTGTCGATGACTTTGTCGATATCGAAGGGCTTCTCGATCACTTCATCAAAAAGATCCGGCCGCTCGGCCCCCATATAGGCCTGCGCGCCACTCATGAGCATGATGGGCGTCGACCTGTGTGCCTCGCGTGACCTGATCGTCTCGGCGAGCTCCAGACCGGTCATGCCGGGCATCATGAAATCGGTGATGATCAGGTCGGGGCGCTCGCGATCGAGAATCTCAAGCGCCTTGCGGCCGCTACCGGCCACCACCGTCTGGAAGCCCTCATCCTCCAGCGCGAAGCTGAGGATATCGGCAATCAGGTATTCATCATCAATGATCAGAATGGTCGGCATCACTGGGGCACTTCCCACGATGTCGCGAAGGTCGGCCGCCTGATCAGGCAACTCACTGGCTCTGGCCACCCCCACGTTGCGAATCGCATATCTCAGACCTTCTTCATGGTGATTCCAGCGTTGCTCATCACGACTTCAAGTGGCGAGGGATCGTAGGCATTGTCTCTGATCTTCAGAATCGAAACCTGCCGTTGAAGTTCAGTCCGATGCTGTACGAACTGGACGAGCAGCAGGTTATCCACCACGCCGGAGACCTCCGGTGTCGGGATGCTCGCGCGCTCATCGAATAACCGATGCGCCTCCCATGCCGCCATGACCGTAACGCCCCGGGCGCGAAGTTCGCCGAGCAAGGTGTCGAGAACGTCCAGGACCCGACTCTGATCAGCGGCCGCCCGGCTCAGCGCGTTAAGACTGTCGATGAACACGCGCTTGATCTGCAGCCGCTCGACCCTGTCGAGCAAGTCGTAACAGACCCGGTCAATCAGGCCTGCCGAGGCCGGTGTCCAGGCGATGTGGAGCGCGCCCGACGCCTGCAGCCCCGCGAAGTCTTTTCCGAGAGAGCGCGCTTTGCTCGTCGCCCGTTGCGGCGACTCATGAAAGCCGAAGTACAGCCCGGGCTCCTGCGCAGAGCAGCCGCTCAGAAACTGAATGCCCAGCGAGGTCTTCCCGGCGCCTGAAGGGCCCATGATCAGGGTCACCGACGACCGCACAAGACCGCCACCGATGTGCGCGTCCAGCCCGTCAATGCCACTGCTCAACATGGCGCCGGGTGGTTCGGGCATGGCACCGGTGCGGGTCAGCATGCATTCCAGACGCGGGTAGATGGAAATGCCCTGTTCGTTGATCTCGAACTCGTGGGCGCCCGGAATTGCGCCGCTGCCCCGGGTCTTGCGCATCTTGATCCGGCGCACCGTACGCGAGCCAACCATGTCTTCGCCCATCTCGATAACGCCATCGACCATGGTGTGCTCGGGACTGCCATCGTCGAGTTGCGAACTGGTGAGGAACAGCACCGTGCAGCCGGCGAAGGCGGCATGCCCCTGCAGCTCGGAGATGAACTGTTTGGTGTCCAGAGGGGATTCTGCCCTGGAGCGCGCGTTGAGCAGGCCGTCCAGTATCAGCAGGCTGGAGTGCTGGCGGCTGATCTCACGGCGCAGCAGCTTCACGACTTCGTCAAGGCCGTCGTTTTCGAGGGTGTCGAACGCACTGACGAACTGGATGCTCTTGCCCACTGCCCCGCGATCGAAGAAGTCCAGGGTCGAGAGGAAATGAAACAGACGGTCGTGAGGTTCGGCGAGCAATGTCGCGAACAGCACGCGGCCGTTTTGCCGGACGTGGTTGAACCCCAGCTGGTTGGCGAGGATCGTCTTGCCCGACCCCGGCCGCCCTTGAATGATGTATGACGCTCCCGCAACAAGGCCTCCTTTGAGCAGTGCGTCGAAGCCCTTGATCCCGCTTTCAAGGCGTTTTAGCTGATTCAAATCTGCTCCCTCTCCTGATGTGCATCAGGCCTGAAATTACGCATTGCTCACGCGCGAATGCCAATACATTGGCGGGTAATCGCGGATCAGTCCAGCGCCTCGCAACGTTGCGAATTTCGGGCCGTGTGGCTGCTGCACAGGGATCCAATACCGGACCCTGCGCAGAGGCAAAAAAAAGCCCGCGTTAGCGGGCAAAATCGATGAGGCAATAGCGTGATGAAACAATCCGGCTGCGCTGAAGCGCGTGTGGCCCGCCCACTAATACCCTAAGTCTTAATGGAGTCTCTCAACTCCCTTTACCGATTTGGGCAACAGTCCGGCTTTGAATTGCTGAACAAACAACGCCGTTCTGAAACCACGCCCCAGTGTTGCCGCTTCTGCTTCGAAGCGCGTCAAGCATGAAGTGAAATCCAGCTGCGCGTCGTCGTTCAACAATACGCTGGCTTCATCGAGGGCCGAATCTTCCAATAACGTGTTCATTACAAATCTCCATGCCGTACGGCGTATGGTTCACACGGTCGGCAGGGCCAGCTACGTACCGGCCCTACCCCTATGGGTTTACTCAGCCTTGCCCTGGGCCAGACCCGACCCGAGGTCGGCACCGGTCATGGGGTCGGCTTCCAGATCAGACTTTAGCCGCTCTTTCATCATGGTCAACGTCACCGAATCGTCCTCGCTCAGCGTGACCGAAGCGGTACCGTCACCGCCATCCAACGCCGGCTTTGGATTTTCAACGTATTCGAACTCCGCGTCGCTGTTCCACGGCCCGCGCACATTCGGCTCGCCGTTGGACATGCTGAAGTAAGTCCGGGAGAACTCTGGCATGCCTGGCAACTTGCCTTGCGGGAAGTTCGGCTGAATCGAATGCAGGGCTTTCTCGAAGGAAATCTGATGCGCGATTTCACGGGTCATCAGGAAGCCCAGCGCGTCCTTGATGCCTGGATCGGTGGTCACGTTCATCAGCCGCTCATAGACGATCTTTGCCCGTGCTTCGGCAGCGATGTTCGAACGGAAGTCTGCCGTCGGCTCTCCGATGGTGTCGATGTAGGCCGCCGTCCATGGCACGCCAGCGGAGTTGACCAGCGGTGCACCACCGCCGTACAGCAGGCTGGTGATATGCGAATCATTGCCGGCACCGTTGATGTCACGGTACAGCTCGCCTTCGGCTTGAACGCCTTCAGCCAGTTTGCCTTTGGCACCCTTGTTGAGCATCACGATGATCGAGCCGATGATCTCAAGGTGGCTCAGCTCCTCGGTGGCGATGTCCAGCAACAGGTCCTTGCGACCTGGATCTTCTTCAGCCAGTGCCTGGGTAAAGTAACGAGTGGCCGCAGCCAGCTCGCCCTGGGCGCCACCAAACTGCTCCAGAAGCAGATTGGCCAGACCCGGATTAGGCTCGGCGACGCGAACCGTGTATTGAAGACGTTTGTTGTGCAGGAACATAGTGTTACTCCCTTCTCAGGCTAATTTGATATCAGGATCGTTAACGACAAGTTCAGCGTTTTAGTGCGGCGATCGGTCAACTAAGCAGAACGCACAGAGTTAAAGAGAGAGCCCTGAAGCTGTAATTCAGGAAAGCAAGATTGGATCCGACCAATGGTTTAATGCTGGAAGTTTAATAATGGCGGCGCGTGTCCCGACAGGCGGTCTGTTGTTTTCATCCACAGCCAGACGAATTCAATTTCTCGACCGTAAGCTATCTGAATGAAGCCATATCTGGACTTGCATCGACGGCATTGCGCCGTCGATTGTCACGACGAGATTCTGCGGGCCGCTAGTGGGCCGGCGCAGGTGTCATCAACGTATGACGGCGCCCTTCGGCCCGCTGGCGATAAGGGCCGCACCACACGCGGTCTTCATACCGTCCAGGGCAACCGGGATTCCGTCCACGGTATAGGTGCCGCTGCCCTCGGCGATGGGGAAAATACCTTTGCATAAGGGGCAGCTCACGCTGTGGCCTACCCCCGCGATGGGCTTGGCGTTGAGGTCGGTGTGCGGGAAGGCCTGAAGCACGACGCCGCCGTGGGTGGTGAGGTCGCCTAGGCGGATGATGTCTTTCATAGTTGTGAACACGCTCGGTCAGTTTGATTAAGTAATTATCTGTCTACAGTGATGGGTTATAAGCTGCTCGGCACTGCCAACTGTTTCGAAGTGCCCCTGACTGTAGGAGCCGGCTTGCTGGCGAATACGTTGTATCAGCCAACGCGATCGTGGCGGCGTTTGACGGTGTGGACGATTTAACTCGCAAGCGGCGCCCTTGGAACGTTGACAATCGAATTACCAACTTCCATAAGGAATGCCGTGTTGGTCTATCCAGGTTTGCGCTTCTGGATTGGGAGCTCTTTAGTAAAGCCCTTTATCGTTCAGATAAGGGCCGCGAGGTTCGATGTCGCCCTGAAAGCGGCCGATTTCCCGGAAGTCCAAACACGCTTCTCCCGCCCACACGATCACGACTCCGCCCGGCGCCTGTTTCCAGTAAACCTCTTCATTTCTTTGCTTCCGCCTTCAGACGAATTTCCTGCATTTTTTTTAAAGTTGGGCTCTGAACTCCGATCTGACTCTACTGTTCCGTCCGGGTATTTAAACGTAATAAATTCACCAACCTTGTGTTTTTCTGGTGCTGTCGATGACACCACATAGTCAGAATGTAACACCGCCTCGAAATACACGCTCCGGGCTTCACGGGCCTCGTAGGTTAGATGACTTCTCGCCTCGCCTGCCAGACCCGCTCGCTTGATATACCCGCCCGAGTAACTATCTTTCACCCAAGGGTAATAGTCCTTGATGATAGTAAGGTCTGTTCCTTTAACTTTCACCAAACCAGATGTCCGACGCTGTGCATCGTTGTGGTCAAATATCACAATTACTCCACCGCCCCCTCCTGAGCCCACGTTTTCTCCAAAACGGTTAGGCCCGCGATAGCTCACCTCAAATAAAACATTGCTTAAACGCCACTCACAGGGCCCACCGCCGTTTATCAATAAATTTGCCTCATAGAGTCTACCGTTGTTTTGGGGGGACAATTTCACATCAGTCGAGTTGTAACCTTCGAGCTTCTCGGGTCGTCCATCTCCGTCATGGGTGACACGTTCGCAGATCGCTGATCTATACATCACCCTCAGGGGGGTTAGTTCTAATTCCTGGGAGACCTTAATAGCAGTCTTGACTTGCTCGCCGCCAGGTGACGGCGCCATGCTATAGTCTTTCGCACAACCACTGATGGAGGAGAACCGTAGCAACACTAGGCAGCAATACTTTCAAACCCAAACCTTCTCTACTCATACTAGACTCTCGACGCACTAACAACAATGTCAAGCCGCTGCAACGCTTCAATCCCACCCTCCGCCTGAACTGTCGCCTCCAATGCCGCATCTATTTGCTTATGCATTTTAAGAAACAGGTCATTCCGCTCATATTCATCTTTCGGCGAGGTGCTGCCATGCTTTGTCATCTGTTCCTCGAAGAGCTTGATCTCGGCCTGTGCATCAAGTGGCGGCTCCCGATCAGTTTCGATGGCTGTGAGTAGTCGATGGGTTATGTGTGCAAAGGGCAGACGATGAATAACCAGTGTGTGGCGACTGTGATCGAAGAAAGGCGGCAATGCGGTGATCATGAATGAGCGTCCCTGGCAGGAGAAAGCGCCCCTGAGCGGTCTGCAGAAGACCGGATCAACTCGTCCATGAGAGAGGGCTGAGGCGGGCGAAGATGAGGCATTTCAAAGTGTGACTCCAGAGGGGGAGACACGAAGGAGACGGTTCCAGCGGCATTTACGGACTAATCCTACAAGCTCAAAATCGGCATCAAACTCAACCCGCCAATCTCTGGCACAATCCCCCTTTTTTTCGACCAGGACAGGCCAGACCATGGATCTGAACAACGTTTTTCAGCGCTTGAACACGGGCAGCAAAAAGTGGAGCCAGTACCCTGAAGACGTGCTGCCGATGTGGGTGGCGGACATGGATTTCCCTGTGGCCGCGCCCATTGTGCAGGCGCTGAAGAACCGGCTGGAGCACCCGCTGCTGGGCTATTCCGTGCCCCAGCAGGCGCTGCGCGAGACCCTGGTCAAGCATCTGGCCGAGCGCTACGGCTGGCAGATCGAAGCGCAGGATCTGGTGTTTCTCCCCGGGGTCGAGCCCGGCGTGAACATGGCGCTGCATGCACTGGTCTCGCCGTCCAGTGCGGTGCTGGTGCAGACGCCCAACTACTCGCCGCTTCTGCATGCGCCGGCCAACTGGAAGCTGCCGCGCATCGATCTGCCCTTCCATGCCAACGCCCAGGGTGAATACCCCACCGACATTGCGGCGCTGGAACGCGCCTTGCCCGACCATGGCGCGCTGTTGCTGAGCAATCCCCACAACCCGCTGGGCAAGGTGTTCGAACGCGACGAATTGCTCGCCATCGGGGAGGCCTGTGTGCGGCGCAAGGCGCTGATCATTTCCGATGAAATCCACGCCGACCTGCTGTTCGACGGTCGCCAGCACACGCCGATTGCTTCCCTGAGCCCGGAGATCGCGGCGCGCAGCGTGACGCTGATGTCGGCGAGCAAAGCCTGGAACATCGCCGGTCTGAAAACCGCGTTTGCCGTTGTGCAGAACGCCGAACTGCGCCAGCGGTTCAATGCCGGACGGCTGGGGCTGGTGGACAGCGTCAACGCCCTGGGCCTGGAGGCCACCGAAGTAGCCTATCGCGAAGGCGCTCCCTGGCTGGAACAGGTCGTGGCGTATCTGCAGGACAACCGCGATTACCTGGCCGTGGCCATCAAAAACCGTTTCCCGGGGATCACGATGCACCTGCCCCAGAGCACCTATCTGGCGTGGCTGGATTGCTCCGGCCTGGGGCTGGAAAACCCACAGCAGTTCTTCCTCGAACACGCCAAAGTCGCGCTCAGCGACGGCCTGGAATTCGGCGACGACTGCGGCCAGTTCGTGCGCCTGAACTTCGGCTGCCCGCGGCCGATGCTGGAAGAAGGCCTGGCGCGTATGGAACGCAGCCTGCGCCTCGCCTGACGCCTTCCCGGCCAAAGCCGGTCCTGCATGGCCGTGCTCAGAAGTACTTCAGCCAGGCGATGTCCCGGCGTCGCGCCTTGAGCGCCGCGAACCAGTTCACCGCCGGCCATAGCACGACGGTCAGCACAGCGGCGCAGCCCCACAGGCCCAGTACCGAGGTGAACCCGAAGTACTGGCCTTGGGTGGTGCCCCAGATCGCGACCGCGCCGACATACAGCAGCTTCAGCACATACAAGTGCAGCAGATAGAAAAACATCGGCGCCGCGCCAAAAGTCACCAGCGGTCGCAGCCATGCCCGGCCCTGTTGACGCTCAAGCCAGGCCAGCACCAGCAAGCCGACGCCCAGGGTCAGGCTGATGAACAGCAACGACGGCGGGTATTTGGTGACGTTGAGTACGCTCATGAGGGTCTGCGCCGTGGTGTCACCCTCCACCCACGGCTTCTCGCCATAGCCATTGATGCCGCGCAATGCAAGAAACAGTGTGAGGGCGCCAAACCCCCAGGCAATCAGGTTGATCTCGCGCTTTTCTGCATTTGCGTCGCGGCCAAACCACGGCCCGGCGGCGTAACCCACGGCAATCACGCCGATCCACGGCAGCAGCGGGTACGAGGTGCGCAAGCGCAAGCTGTCGCCGACCTCGATCCAGCCGCGGTCATGGAGAATCGCCCACGGAATGTGCATCGCCGAGCCCGCGGCAAAATGCACGTCGTCCAGCAGGTTATGCCCGGCGATGATCCCCAGCCCAAGCGCCGCCAGCACACCGCGCGGCAATACCACCATCGCTGACAGCGCAATCATGCTCAGGCCAATCGCCCAAATGACCTGCAGGTAGATCACCGTCGGCGGAAACTGGAACGTCCAGGCGAAGTTCACCAGCGTCAGTTCCAGGGCGATCAACACCAGCCCGCGCTTGAACAGAAAGCCTGCCACCGCGCCTTTGCCCGCGTGCCGCTCGCCATACAGCCAGGCCGAAAGCCCGGTGAGAAACACGAACAGCGGCGCGCAGAAATGCGCGAGGGTGCGGCTGATGAACAGATCGACGCTGGTGTGAGCGACGTCCATCGGGTCGCTGACCTGATGGTGCAGAAAGAAGGTCTCGCGCACGTGATCCAGCAGCATGAAGATGATGATCAGCCCACGCAGGGCATCGATCGATTGCAGGCGGCCGGGATGGGCGATAGACGTGGCGGGAGATTGCAAGGGGACAGACAGGGTTTGCATACGCGGTGAACTCTCGAAGCGCGATAACCGACAGGCCTGTGGACGGCCTGCAAAAGCGAGTTATAACATAACACTTCGGAGCGGCCTACGCGCAATCAACATCGCGCGCAGGGTCCTGTCTGAGAAGCACCGCAGCACACCTCACCGGACGCGAGCACCCTGCCCCGTCCGGTGAAGCGTTTCCCGTCTGGATCAATAGCCCAGCGACAAACCGGTGCTGCGCCGTGGATCGTTGGCCCCGTAAAAGCGGTTGTTACCCACTGGCTTCCCACCCAGGGACGGCGCGCCGACGAGGATGGCGGCCAGGTGGTTGGCGTCCTGGGGACCTGCAAACTTATGGCCCCAGCTTTCGAGGATCTTCTGGGTGTCAGGGCTGACAGCGAAGGTTTCCAGGTTGGTGGTTTCCGGCATCCACTGCTGGTGGAAGCGTGGCGCATCGACCGCCTCCTGAATGTTCATGCCGTAGTCGATGACGTTGAGCATGGTCAGCAGAGTGGCGGTGATAATGCGGCTGCCGCCCGGCGTGCCAACGACCATCACGGTCTTGCCGTCCTTGGTGACAATGGTCGGGCTCATCGATGACAACGGCGACTTGCCCGGCGCGATGGCGTTGGCTTCGCCCTGAATCAGGCCGTACATGTTCGGCACACCGACCTTGGAGGTGAAGTCATCCATCTCGTCGTTGAGGATCACGCCAGTTTTGCTCGCCATCACCCCTGCGCCGAACCAGTCGTTGAGGGTGTAGGTGACGGACACCGCGTTGCCCCATTTGTCGACGATGGAATAGTGCGTGGTGTTGTTGCCTTCGTGGGGCGCGACGCCGGGTTTGATGTTCTGGGAGATGCCGGCTTTCTGCGGTTCGATGGCGGCGCGCAGCTTGGCGGCGTAGTCGCGGTCGAGCAGATGGCTGATCGGATTCTTGACGAAGTCCGGGTCACCCAGGTAGCTGTTGCGGTCGACGTAGGCATGACGCATGGCCTCGATCTGATAATGCAGCCCCTGGGCGGAGTGATAGCCCAGCTCCTGCATCGGATAGCCTTCGAGGATGTTCATGATCTCGCAGATGACCACGCCACCGGAGCTCGGTGGCGGCGCCGACACGACGTGGTAGCCGCGGTAATCACACTCGATCGGCGCCAGTTCGCGGGTCGCGTATTTGTCCAGATCCGCCTGGGTGATGATGCCCTTCCCTGCCTGGCTGGAATCGACGATGGCCTTGGCGACCCAGCCCTTGTAGAAGCCGTCGCTGCCTTTGGCGGAGATTTCCTTGAGGGTTTTGGCGAGGTCTTTCTGCACGAGGGTGTCGCCGACTTGCAGCGGTTGGCCCTTGTTCAGAAAGATCGTGCCCAGGTCCTTGGCGTCGGCCTTGAACTCATCGGTGGCGGTGCCGAGCAGGTCGACATCCCCTTGCTCCAGGGCGAAGCCGTTTTCAGCGAGCTTGATCGCCGGCGCAATGACCTCGGCGCGTTTTTTGGTGCCGTATTTGCTGAGCGCCATTTCCATCCCGGACACAGTGCCGGGTACGCCGACGGCCAGGTGCCCCTTGGAACTCAGGTCCGGCACGACGTTGCCGTCCTTGTCCAGGTACATGTTGGCAGTCGCGGCCAGCGGCGCTTTTTCGCGGAAGTCGAGGAAAGTCTTGCGCCCGTCCGCCAGCTGGATGGTCATGAAGCCGCCCCCGCCCAGGTTGCCGGCGGCGGGATAGACAACCGCCAAGGCGTAGCCCACGGCGACGGCCGCGTCCACCGCGTTACCGCCGGACTTGAGCACGTCCACGCCGACGTGGGTGGCCAGGTGCTGGGCGGTCACGACCATGCCGTTTTCAGCGGCGGCCGGCGCCACGGAAGCGGCGTGAGCGCAGGACAGACCAAGGATAAGCGCCGTCGCAACGAGCGACTGGGCGAATGGTTCGAACTTCATGGGCGGGATTCTCTTTTTCTTGTGATGGGGAAAACGGTGGGCAGAAGGTGCCCGCACTAAAATAGCGCATGCGGGGAAAGTTGCCAGTGATTGCCGGGACTCCCGGTCAGATGAACACCGGGCCCAAGGTGCGTTTCCCTGAGATTTAGCAGTGCAGATATCGGCTTGCCGGCGAATGCGGTGGGTCATCCTGCGCTGCGTCATCTGGAAGATCGCGTTCGCGGGCAAGCGCGCTCCTACAGGTTTTGCGGAGATACGGGATGGGTTGGGTGTCAGGTTGAGATTTGGATTCTGCACAGAGGGCGTAGGAGCGCGCTTGCCCGCGAAGGCGGTGTGCCATTTTGCACACCTTGATCTGAAAGAATGCATTCGCCAGCAAGCCGGCTCCCAGGAACGGAAGCACGCTAAAAATTGTATGCCCTATCGAAATCCGTAGGAGCCGGCTTGCTGGCGAATACGGTATGTCAGGCGGCGCGTGGACAACTGACTCACTGTGTTCGCCAGCAAGCCGGCTCCTGCAGTGGGCGCGGTGTGTCAGGCGAAAACATGGTGAATGTAACTTCGTCTTCGCGGGCAAGCGCGCTCCTACAGTAGAAGCCTGTTCAGCCCGCAAGTGGCACGGGCGGTTCGGTTCAGAACCACCGATCGTTACGCTTGCGGCCCTTGGTCAGGGACGGGAGGATCAGGCCCAGCAGCAGACCGGCGCCGGCGATGCTGCCGCCGTAGACCATGTAACGCATCAACACCTGATTGTTCTCGTCACCGAGTTTCGCCTGGGTGGTGCGCAGGTCCGACTGGGCGCTGGCCAACTGCGCGTTCAGATCCTTGGTTCGGGCTTCGAGCTCGTCGACCAGCTTCTTGCGCGACTCCAGGGTTTCCTGCATGCCCTGAACCTTGGTTTTCCAGTCGTCGTCGATGGTCTTCAGTTGTGCGCTGAGGTCAGCAGCTTTTTGCGTCAGTTGCGGCAAGCGCTCGGCCTGCCCCGGCACTTCCTGCAGGTCAGCGGTGGGAATCCACACGTTGTCGCCGGCGCTGCCGCGCACCTGGCTGTAGTCACCCTGGGTATTGATCAGCTCGACTTTCTGCCCGGACTTCAGGGTGCCAACGATGCGATACCCGTCGGTGGGGCCGCTGCGCACGTAGGTGCTGAGGGTGTCACTGACCCAGCGGTCCTTGCTTGTCGTCTCGGCAAGGGCCAGCGGGCTGGCAACGGCAGCGGTCAACAGCGAAGTCAGCAGGCCGGCATTGAGCAAACGGCGTCGAACGCCCGGCACAGGGGTCAAGCAAAGGGAGGCATCGGAGGGAGAAATAGGCATGGATAATCTTCGACAAATTGAAAAGAAGGCCGATGGACGGGCCGCATGCAAGGGAATAACGCCTGATCGGGACAGCGATGAACAACGCGCTGTAACGGCGGGAACAGGCATCTGGCGCGGGCGGAATTCAGCCGACGCCCATGATCATGACCCGGGCGTACTGCGCGCGCAGTGGTCAACAGACCATTCAAAAGATGTCAGGTTCAGTGCCGAAGGATGACATTCGTCCGGGAAACATCCCACGGGGCTTGTCGGAAGGCCTGAAACGACTGTGGGAGCGAGTTCGCTGGCGAATGCTTCATCAGGCAATCAAGTCGACTGATAGAACGCTATTCGCGAGCAGGCTCGCTCCCACAGGTTTTCTACTTAGCGGTTACTCAGCTCTTGCACAGCGTCGAGACAAACCCCGACGGAGTGCAAAGCTGCGTCAATCCTCCTGCTGCAACTGCTCCACGGTCGGTTTGAAGATCACCACACCCAGTGGCGGCAGATTCAAGGGCAGCGAGAACGCCTGGCCGTGACTCTTGATCTCCTCGGTGCGCACGCCGCCATGGTTGCCGAAGTTGGAGCCGGCATACACGTCGGCATCGCTGTTGAACAGCTCGGCCCACTTGCCACTGAACGGCACGCCGACACGATAGGCTTCACGCGGCACTGGCGTCAGGTTGGCGACCACCAGCAATGGCTCGCCCTCCTTGCTCCAGCGCAGGTAGGCGTAAACGCTGTTGCCGGCATCGTCACCGATGACCCACTGGAAACCCTGTGGCTGACAGTCCTGCTCGTGCAGCGCCTTCTCCGTGCGGTACAGCCGGTTGAGGTCGCTGACCAGCGTGTGCACGCCCTTGTGATCGGCGTACTGGAGGAAATGCCAGTCCAGTTCGGTGTCGTGGTTCCATTCCCGCCACTGGCCGAACTCGCAGCCCATGAACAGCAGCTTCTTGCCCGGGTGCGTCCACATGAACGACAGGTAGGCGCGCAGGTTGGCAAATTTCTGCCAGCGGTCGCCGGGCATCTTGTCGATCAGCGAGTGCTTGCCGTGGACCACTTCGTCATGGGAAATCGGCAGCACGAAGCGCTCGGACCAGGCATACACCAGACCGAAACTGAGCTGGGAATGGTGATGCTGGCGATGGATCGGGTCCTGCTCGACGTACTTGAGCGTGTCGTGCATCCAGCCCATGTTCCATTTGTACGAGAAGCCCAGACCGCCCTGTTGGGTCGGCTGGGAAACGCCCGGCCACGAGGTCGACTCCTCGGCGATGACCAGCGCGCCAGGCGCTTCGATCGCCACCACGTCATTGAGGTGACGCAGGAAGTCGATGGCTTCCAGGTTTTCGCGGCCGCCGTAACGGTTCGGCACCCATTCGCCGGCATTGCGGGAATAGTCGCGATACAGCATGGAAGCCACCGCGTCCACGCGCAACGCATCGACGTGGAAGTGCTTCAGCCAATGCAACCCGGACGCGATCATGAACCCATGAACTTCGGTGCGACCCAGGTTGTAGATCAGCGTGTTCCAGTCTTGATGGAAACCTTCATGGGGGTTGGCGTATTCGTACAGTGCAGTGCCGTCGAATTGGGCCAGACCATGTGCATCCGTCGGGAAGTGCGCAGGCACCCAGTCAAGAATCACGCCGATGTCGTTGCGGTGGCAGGCATCAACAAAGGCGGCGAAGTCTTCCGGTTTGCCGTAACGCGCACTTGGCGCGAATTGCGACAGCACCTGATACCCCCACGACCCGCCGAACGGGTGTTCCATGATCGGCATCAATTCGATGTGGGTGAAGCCCAGTTCCTTGATGTAAGGAATGAGATGATCGGCCAGCTCGCGCCAGTTGTACGGACGATCGGGCTCGTCATCCCCACCGTGATGCCACTTCCACGACCCGGCGTGCAGTTCGTAGATCGACAGCGGCTGGTGGATGTCGTGCTTGTCGCCCCGGGACTGCATCCAGTCATTGTCCTGCCAGTCAAAGGCAAGCGGCGCCGCGACTTTCGACGCCGTGGCAGGCGGCAGTTGGGTCGCCAGGGCCATCGGGTCGGCTTTCAGCGGCAGAACGCCGTGCTGGCCGAGGATCTCGTACTTGTACGCCTCGCCCGGGCCGATGCGAGGAATAAAGATTTCCCACACCCCGGTCGGGTGGCGCAGGCGCATCGGGTGACGGCGGCCGTCCCAGCTGTTGAAGTCGCCGACGACCGAGACACGGCGGGCATTCGGTGCCCACACCGAGAAACGCACGCCGTCGACGCCGTCGACATTCTTGACCTGTGCGCCCAAGGCGCTGCTCAGGTCGCGGTGGTTGCCCTCGGCGAACAGATACAGATCCATTTCGCCGAGCTGCTCGCCGAAGCTATACGGATCCTCGGTGATTTGCTCACCGGTGGCCCAGGAGATTTTCAGTAGATAGGGTTCGCGCACCGCAAACTGCCCGGCAAAGAAGCCCGGCTTGTCGGTCATGCTCAGCTCGCCGAGGTCACGCTCGCCGTCGCGAGAGAGCACGCGCACCGCCAGTGCATTGGGCAGATAGGCGCGGATCACCTGGCCTTCAGCGCCATCGCTGTGGGGGCCGAGCATCGAGAACGGGTCGCGGTGCTCCGCACGGATCAACGCGTCCAGGTCGACGGCGCTGGGCACTATTGCGTGATTGCCGTTACCGAATGGGTCAGAGGCACTCATTTTGATTCTCCATCAGACAGGTCCAGAAGCCCGCGCAAGCCTTGAAGCGGAACCGACAACCATGTCGGCCGATTCTCGGCCTCGTAGGCCACTTCATAAGCGGCTTTTTCCAGTGTGAACAGCGCCAGCGAGGCCGCCTCACCTTTGGCATCTTTCCAGTCGTGACCCACTTCGACGGTGGCCTTGCGGTAACTGTCGAGGAAGGCTTCCCGCGCCTGCAGCAAATACGTCTCGGCCACTTGCTTGCGCGCCGTTTCGGCCTGCACCGAGGTGTCAGCACTCTGCGCGTTGCGCATGGCCATCGCCGCAGCGTAGTCGAATGAGCGCAGCACGCCGCTGACATCCTTGAACGGGCTGTATTTGGCCCGACGTTCCTGCAGCGGACGCGCCGGTTCGCCTTCGAAGTCGATCAGGTAGGCATCGCCTTTCACCACCAGCATTTGGCCAAGGTGCAAATCGCCGTGAACGCGCATTCTGAGGCCGCCGACCGATTGTCTGGCTAGGGTTTTGACCTGGGCCAGCAGCGCCTTGCGTTTGCCCAGCAGTTCAGTGACGAGCTGCTGGTCCTGAGCTTCCAGGGAGTCGCGGTGCTGCTCAAGCAGCTGCAACGCGCGCTCGATCTGCGCCGAAACGCTCTTGGCCGAAGCCTCGCTGTCCTTAACGCTGGTGACTTCGGTCTTGAAGTCCGGGTTGTCCGTCGGCGCGCCGAGGATCACGTGCATCTCGCCCAGACGCTGGCCGAGCAGGCCGGCGAAGTCTTTCAGCTCGATCAGCGCATTGGCTTGCTGCTCCAGCGGCGACTGACCATGGGCCATGTGATCACGCACGGCACGTTCGAGGTTGTTCTGCGTCCATTCCCACGCATCGCCCTGATTGCTCAGGTAACCCTGGGCGATCATCAGCAGGTTTTTCTCGCCCTGCCCGTCGACGCGCACGACTGCGCCCAACAGCGGCGAGATGTGCGGATAGCCGGCTTCGGTGAGGTACGCACCCATTTCCAGTTCCGGGTGGGTGCCTGCCGCAACACGGCGGATCATCTTCAGCACGAGTTTTTTGCCGACCACCACCGAGCTGTTGGACTGCTCGGCCGAGAGGTAACGCACCTCGGCGTCTTCGTTCAAGCCCAACGGCGCCAGCTGCGAGGTGCTCTGGAACTGCAGCTCGCCGTCCGGCGTCGCCAGCACGGTGTTGTCCTGCATGCCTTTGATGACGTTGCGAATGAACGGCTCGAGGGTGAATGCATCGGTGATCAAGCCGACCTGGCGGCCACGACGCACGCGGGACAGAGCCAGTTGTTGCGGCAAGGCGCTGCTGATGTCGTCTTCCGGCAGCAGGCCAAACGGCAACTGGTAGCGCACCGTTTCGCCACCGGAGGTGACTTCGATTTCGCTCAGCAACGCCGGCCGCACCGTGGAGCCGAAGCGCACGGCGTAGGCGATGTGAATGCTGTCGATGGCCGTGCCCTTGCCGGCGAACCAGCGGCGTTTCGGCAGATAGACCGACAGCGACTGCTGCTCCATGGTCTGGCGCAGGGGTTCTTCGAGCAATTCTTCCAGGCGCTGCTTGAGCACCAGGGTCGGGAAGTCCGGCATGCTCTGGGCCGGTTCAACGTGCCAGCTGGGCATTTGATTCTCCGCGGCCAGCAAGAACCAGTAGAAGCCATACGGCGGCAACGTCAGCAGGTAATTGAGCTGGCCAATAGGTGGAAAGGCGCTGCCACCGAGCATCTCGACCGGAACGGTCCCGGCGTACGGCGCCAGTTCAAGCTCGGCGGCCTGGGAGGCGGCCGAGACGTTGGCGACGCAGAGGATGATTTCGGTCTTGCCGTCCGGGCCGGTGTACTCGCGGGTATAGGCCAGGATGCGGCGGTTGCTCGGCGAGAGCATTTTCAGGGTGCCGCGGCCAAAGGCTTTCTGCTGCCTGCGCACGGCGAGCATGCGCCGGGTCCAGTTCAGCAGCGAATGCGGGTCGTGATCCTGCGCTTCGACGTTGACCGATTGATACCCGTACAGCGGGTCCATGATCGGCGGCAGCACCAGGCTCGCCGGGTTGGCGCGGGAAAAGCCGCCGTTGCGGTCGATCGACCACTGCATCGGCGTGCGCACACCGTCGCGGTCGCCGAGGTAGATGTTGTCGCCCATGCCGATTTCGTCGCCGTAATACAGGGTCGGCGTGCCGGGCATGGACAGCAGCATGCTGTTCAGCAGCTCGACGCGGCGGCGGTCACGTTCCAGCAGCGGCGCCAGGCGACGACGAATGCCCAGGTTGATCCGCGCGCGGCGGTCCGAGGCGTAGTAATTCCACAGGTAATCACGCTCGCGGTCGGTGACCATTTCCAGCGTCAGTTCATCGTGGTTGCGCAGGAAGATCGCCCACTGACAGTTCTCCGGAATTTCCGGGGTCTGGCGCAGGATGTCGGTGATCGGGAAACGGTCTTCCTGGGCCACCGCCATGTACATGCGCGGCATCAGCGGGAAGTGAAACGCCATGTGGCATTCGTCGCCGTCCTTGCCCTTGCGATCGCCGAAATACAGCTGGGTGTCTTCCGGCCACTGGTTGGCTTCGGCCAGCAGCATGCGGTCGGGGTAGTTGGCGTCGATTTCGGCACGGATCTGCTTGAGGACCTGATGGGTCTCCGGCAGGTTTTCGTTGTTGGTGCCGTCGCGCTCGATCAGGTACGGAATCGCGTCCAGACGCAGGCCGTCGATGCCCATGTCCAGCCAGTAGCGCATCACCTCGATCACCGCTTTCATGACTTGCGGATTGTCGAAGTTCAGGTCCGGCTGGTGGGAATAGAAACGGTGCCAGAAGTACTGCTCGGCGACCGGATCCCAGGTCCAGTTGGACTTCTCGGTGTCGAGAAAGATGATCCGGGTGCCGTCGTATTTCTGCGGGTCATCGGACCAGACGTAGAAATCCCGAGCCTTGGAGCCTTTCTTGGCATGCCGCGCTCGCTGGAACCACGCGTGCTGGTCCGAGGTGTGGTTGATGACCAGCTCGGTAATCACGCGCAAGCCGCGCTTGTGCGCCTCGGCGATGAACTTCTTCGCATCGGCCATGGTGCCGTAGTCGCTGTGCACGCCACGGTACTCCGAGATGTCATAGCCATCGTCGCGACGCGGCGACGGGTAGAACGGCAGCAGCCAGATGGTGTTGACGCCCAGGTCGGCAATGTAGTCGAGCTTGGCGATCAGACCGGGAAAGTCACCGATGCCATCGTCGTTGGAATCGAAAAACGACTTCACGTGGACCTGGTAAATCACCGCATCCTTGTACCAGAGCGGGTCTTCGATAAAGGCAGCGTTGCGGGGTTTCTTTGCCATGACCACATCCTTTGAATTATTGGTTTGTGGCTTTGATGCGCCAGATGCCGAACGGCTGATAGGCCGGGTCCAGACGCATGAACTGGTACTTGCCGTACCAGGTCCAGGAATGACCGGTCATCAAGTCTTCGCCCAGGGTGGCGGCGTCGTCCGGCAGGCCCATTTCCCACAGCGGCAGTTCGAACGTCGCTTCCTGCACGTTGCGCGGATCGAGGTTCACGGCGACCAGGATGAAGTTGCTGCCATCTGCCGTACGCTTGCCGAAGTACAGGATGTTGTCGTTGTACGCGGTGTAGATCTTCAGGCCCAGGTGGGTCTGCAGCGCCGGGTTCTGACGACGGATGCGGTTGAGCTGAGCGATCTCGGCGATGATGTTGCCGGGCGCCGTGAAGTCGCGAGGACGGATCTCGTACTTCTCCGAGTCCAGGTATTCCTCTTTGCCCGGTACCGGCGCCGCTTCACACAGCTCGAAGCCCGAGTACATGCCCCACAAGCCCGAACCCATGGTCGCCAGCGCGGCCCGGATCAGGAAGCCCGGACGACCTGAGTCATGCAGGAACGGCGGGTTGATGTCCGGCGTGTTGACGAAGAAGTTCGGCCGGTAGCATTCACGCCACGGCGACTCGTTGAGCTGGGTGAAATACTCGCTCAGCTCGGCCTTGGTGTTGCGCCAGGTGAAGTAGGTGTAGCTCTGGGAATAACCGACCTTGCCCAGACGCGCCATCATCGCCGGCTTGGTGAAGGCCTCGGCCAGGAACATGACTTCCGGGTGCTGGCTGCGCACATCCGCAATCATCCACTGCCAGAACGGCAGCGGTTTGGTGTGCGGGTTGTCGACGCGGAAGATCTTCACGCCCTCCTTCACCCAGCCGAGGATCACGTCGCGCAGCTCGATCCACAGGCCTGGAACCGCATCCGGCGCATAAAAATCGACGTTGACGATGTCCTGGTATTTCTTCGGCGGGTTTTCCGCATAACGGATGGTGCCGTCCGGACGCCACGAGAACCAGCCCGGGTGCTCCTTGAGCCACAGGTGATCCTGGGAGCACTGAATGGCGAAATCCAGGGCGATTTCCAGGCCGTGCTCGGCTGCAGCGGCCACCAGTTCACGGAAGTCCTCGCGGGTGCCCAGTTGCGGGTGAATCGCGTCATGCCCGCCTTCTGCGCTGCCGATGGCGTACGGGCTGCCCACGTCATCCGGGCCAGCGGTGAGGGAGTTGTTCGGGCCTTTGCGGTGGGCGCGGCCGATCGGGTGGATCGGCGGGAAGTACAGCACGTCGAAGCCCATGTCGCGGATCATCGGCAGGCGCGTGTGAACATCCTTGAACGTGCCGTGGCGCTTTTTGTCGTCGGTGATCGAGCGTGGGAACAGCTCGTACCAGCTGGCGAACTGGGCGAGTTCACGTTCGACGTCCAGCGGGAATTCCAGGCTGCGGCTGAGGAATGCGTGGTTGTCGGCCCTGGCCATGACGCTGGCCGCGTCGCTACTCAATAGCAGTGCGACCTTGGCTTCGTTATCAGTCGCCTCGCCTAAGCGCTTGATCAGGCTGTCGAGCTGGCCGCGCAATTCCAAGGTGCTGCGCTCGGCGGCATGCACCAGGTGCAGGCGCCCTTCTTCCAGCTCCAGATCAATGGTCACGCCGGCGGCGTATTTCTTTTCCAGCTCGTAGCGGTAGCTGCCGAACTGATCGATCCAGGCTTCAAGGCGGTAGATGTAGCGGGTAAAGGTCGGCGGGGTGAATTCGCCGACCCAGCTGTCGTTGCCCAGCTCGCGCATGGGCACGGATTGCCATTGGTCTTCATCAACGGAGCGGTAGACAATGCGCACCGTCATCTTGTCGTGGCCGTCTGCGTAGATTTTGCTGGTGACCGTGACCGGCTGACCGACAACGGCCTTGGCGGCCAGCTGACCGTTATCGATCACCGGCTGGGTGTCCTCGATCACGATCCGCGGCAGCTGCAAGGCTTGGGTCAGGGGGATAGGGTGGATAGAGTGGAGAACATCGTTGGCCAGGGAATCCGGGCCGTACGGCTGATCAGCAGTATCATTCATCGAGCATCACTCCTCACGCCCAGGGACGCCCGCTGCGGGGCGCCCATTGCTTCAGCGTCTTTGTCCATAACATAAGAGAGAGCCACGGGATCAACGCATCCGGACGTGGCAGCATAGGTTCCGAACGCCAGCCTCAGGCAAAAGTTCAAACAGCTTGCATGACGTTTGGTCAAGTCGCCGCGCGGATAATGGCAGGCCAGGTGCCGCGGCGTAACGCTCTGTCCAGGCGGATTGAGTGAATCATTGTCACGGCGCTGCGGTCGACATGTTTGCGTGATGGCGGGTGTGATGCCGCGTCACCTGACACGCCCCTCTCGACGAACCCAAGGAAGCGAAGACCATGAGCATTCCCGTTCCCGCAGAAACGCCCGACCCGAATATAGACGATCCTGAATTGCCGGTGCCCAAGCCCGAGGAGCCACCTTCCCCGCTCATGCCCCCGGTGATCGAACCGCCGGTGGGTGATCCGCCGAGCGGTGAACCCCCGGCGATTCTGGATGACACGTTTCCTGAGTAACGCAGTTATCGGTGGGACCGGCTTTAGCCGGGAAGCTTTGAGATGGCTAGGCGCGATTTTGAGGGTGCGCCAAGTGGCCGCTTCCCGGCTAAAGCCGGTCCTACCCTTTAATCGCGTGCGTTCAGCGACAGCGGGACCCGTCCCAATGACGCAACGGTGTTTGGTGGGACCGGCTTCAGCCGGGAAGGCGTCAGCAGCGGCACCCTCAATACCCCAGAATGACCGCCGGTTTACGGCTCCTGCGCATCGCCACCCGTCTTGCGGGCCGGGTCATGTGCACGTTCTTCCGCCGATTCGACGCGGCTGACGATCATCGGCATCAGGCTGAAGATGCCCAGCGCCAGCACCGTACTCAGCACCGCCGTCATCTCCCTGCCCATCCCGGCCGCGATGCCAATGGCCGCGGTCATCCACAAACCCGCCGCCGTGGTCAGCCCCTTCACCTGAGTGGCATTGAGCGCGTCACCCTTGAGAATGGTCCCGGCGCCGAGAAAGCCGATCCCCGCCACAATGCCCTGCACCACTCGACTCAGTGCAGCGTCGTCGGCACCGGCCATGCGCGGTACCAGCACAAACAGTGCAGCGCCCATGCACACCAGCATGTGCGTTCGAACCCCGGCGGCCTTGCCCTTGTGTTCCCGCTCGAACCCCAGAATGCCGCCCAGAAGCGCCGCGATGACCAGGCGTATGGTCACGCGGGTGATCTGCCCGGCATCGGTGATATCAGAGAACTCGGCCTGCAGTGTGTCCACGACTTCTTCCCACCAGGCATTCATCAGTGCATTCCCCTCAATGTGCGTCAGTGCGGTATGGACCGCACCGGGGGCCGAGAGTGCGGGAGGCCCGCATCGAGAATCAGCGGCTGATCCGGTAGTTGGCTGCCCATCTGCATCTGTACTAATCCGCAGGCAGCGGGCATATTCCGACCCTGCAGCCGGACCCTCCGCCCTTCCCGCCGGCCGGCACCCCATGGCTGCTGTACCCCGGGAGCCACTCACCGCGAGTCCACCATGAAGCGTTATGAAAAGTTTGCCGATGACATTGCCGAACTGATTCGCACCGGGGTGCTGGCGGCGGGGCAGCGTGTGCCGTCGGTGCGCTACGCCAGCCAGACCCACGGCATCAGTCCCTCCACAGTATTCCAGGCGTACTACCTGCTGGAACGTCGAGGCCTGATCCGGGCGCGGCCGCGTTCCGGCTACTTCGTCAACGACAGCATCCGCCTGCAAGGCCTGAGTGACGACGCGACAGCGCGGGATGCGGGTCCCGCCCCCCAACTGAGCGAATCCACCGAAGTGGACGTCAGCGACCTCGTGTTCTCGGTGCTGGAATCGATCAAGGACCCCAACATCGTGTCATTCGGCTCAGCCTTCCCCAGCGCCGGGCTGTTCCCCTTGCAGCGCCTGGCCCGCTCCCTCGCCAGCGCCACCCGCGACATGGACCCGCGCATGGTGGTCAGCGACCTGTCGCCGGGCAATCCGGCCCTGCGCCGGCAAATCGCGCTGCGCTACATGGTCGCCGGGCAGATGTTGCCCATGGACGAACTGCTGATCACCAACGGCGCCCTTGAAGCCTTGAATCTGTGCCTGCAAGCGGTGACCGAGCCCGGCGATCTGGTGGCCATCGAGGCGCCGGCGTTTTACGCCTGCCTGCAGGTGCTTGAACGGCTGAAGCTCAAGGCGGTGGAAATCCCGGTCCACCCGCAACACGGCATTGACCTGGCGGTGCTTGAACAGGCGCTTGAGCGATACCCGATCAAGGCCTGCTGGAGCATGACCAGTTTCCAGAACCCCACCGGCGCAACGGTGCCTGAGGCGCGCAAACGGGAACTGGTGGAGTTGCTGCGCAAGCACGAGGTGCCGCTGATCGAGGATGACGTATACGCCGAGCTGTACTACGGGCAGCACGCGCCGAAACCGGCGAAGGCGTTCGACACCGAAGGCCTGGTCCTGCATTGCGGCTCGTTCGCCAAGAGCCTCGCGCCGGGTTATCGGGTGGGCTGGGTCGCTGCCGGGCGATATGCGCAGAAGGTCGAGCGGCTGAAAATCATGACTTCGCTGTGCGCCTCCATGCCGGCCCAGGCCGCCATCGCCGATTACCTGCAACACGGCGGTTATGACCGGCACCTGCGCAAGCTGCGCCATAGCCTGGAAGATCAGCAGCGCGCCATGCTCGGCGCCATCGCCCGGTATTTCCCCGCGCAGACCCGCGTCAGCCAGCCTACCGGCGGGTACTTTCTCTGGGTTGAACTGCCGGACCAGATCGACTCGCTGAAAGTGTTTCAGGCTGCCCTCGCCCAGGGCATCAGCATCGCGCCCGGGCCAATGTTCTCGCCGACGCGACGTTTCAAGCCCTTCATCCGCCTGAACTACGGCAGCCCATGGGGAGAAACGTCGGAACGGGCAATGGAGACGCTGGGTAAGATCATTCGGTCGATGATGGCTGGCTAAAACATGCCTGGCAGTATCGAAACGGGGTCAGGGCAGAAACGTGATGGCGCCGCGGTGATGGTTTTTGATTCGGGCAGGCAGCGCTGATGGCTTCTGATTCTGGCCGAAGGCCGTAGGAGCGTGGCTTGTCCCGCGATCGGCTGCGCAGCAGCCGTTGCCCGCGGAGCGCAACAGATCCTCCTGATAGGCCGCGTTCAATGGGTTCGCTGCCGCTGCGCGCCAGATCGCGGGACAAGCCACGCTCCTACAGATCGTTTCTCGATCCGGAAAATGCACGGGTCAGCGAGACCGGGCTGTCAGCGGCCGCCGCCCAGATCAATGAACGACCCCGTCGAATACGACGCCTTGTCCGACAACAGCCACAGAATCGCTTCCGCCACTTCCTCGGCCAGTCCGCCACGGCCCATGGGAATGGTCGGTTCCAGCTTGCTGACGCGCTGGGGGTCGCCGCTCAGGGCGTGGAATTCGGTGAAGATGTAGCCAGGGCGCACGGCGTTGACCCGAACGCCCTCGCCCGCCACTTCCTTGGCCAGCCCGACAGTGAAGGTGTCCAGTGCGCCCTTGGACGCCGCATAGTCGACGTACTCGCCGGGGGATCCGAGCCGTGCGGCGACCGACGACACATTGACGATGCTGCCGCCGCGCCCACCGTGGCGGGGCAACATCCGCAGCAGCGCGTGCTTGCTGCACAGCATCGGCCCGACGACGTTGCTCATCATGATCTTCAGCAGACGAAACTCGGACATCGTGTCCAGCCGCGATGCCTCGCCCACCGTACCGGCGTTGTTCACCAGCGCGGTGATCCGCCCCATCTCGGCATCGACCCGGGCAAACAGACGGATGATCTCGTCTTCGTTGCTGACATCAGCCTGCACCGCGATGGCCTGCCCGCCCGATTCGCGAATCTTCCCGCACAGCCGCTCCGCCGAGGCGTGATCGGACAGGTAGTTGATGCACACGCGATAACCCTGCGCTGCGGCCAGAACCGCCGTGGCGGCCCCGATACCCCGGGAGCCGCCCGTGATGAGGAGATTTTTATCCATAAATGTTCCCAGTCGATCAATGCGTGGAGGTGGGATGGGCATTAACACTCAATCGGCAACTGCACTGACTTGATGCCGCGCGGCCTCGATGTCTGCCATGAACCGTTCGGCCGGCAGCGGATAACCCAGCAGGTAACCCTGCAACGAGTCGCAGCCCAGCCGGGTCAGGAAACTCTGCTGGCTGGCGGTCTCGACACCTTCGGCGACAATGCGCAGGTTCAACGCCTGGCCCAGCGCCACGATGGCCGAGACAATGGCCGCGTCATCGCTGTCGTGCTCAAGGTCGCGGACGAAACCGCGGTCGATTTTCAATTCGTTGGCGGGCAGCCGTTTGAGGTACATGAGGCTGGAGTAGCCGGTGCCGAAGTCGTCGATGGACAGGTCGACGTGCATGTCCGAGAGCTTCCGCAGCACGGTCATGCTCGCATCGGCGTCGCTCATGGCAGTGGTTTCGGTGATCTCCAGGGTCAGGCAGTTGGCCGGCAGACCGTGGGTCGCCAGCGCGTCCGCAACCGTATCGACCAGCCCGACATGGCTGAACTGCAACGCCGACAGGTTCACCGCGATGCGCCAATCGGTAAAGCCGCTGTCGTACCAGCGCTTCATCTGCCGGCAGGCCTCGTGCAACACCCACTCACCGATGGGGATGATCAGGCCGGTTTTTTCCGCCAGGGCAATGAATTTGTCCGGCATCAGCAGCCCGTGCTGCGGGTGATTCCAGCGCACCAGCGCTTCGGCGCCGACCGGCAGGTGGGTGCCCGCAGAGAACTTCGGCTGGTAATGCAGACAGAACTGCCCTTCGCGCAGCGCAAGGCGCAGGTCCTGCAACAGCTGCAGCTGATTGCGCGCGTTGGTGTTCATCGAGGCATCGAAAAAGCTGTAGCCGTTCTTGCCGGCGTTCTTGGCGTGGTACATCGCGGCGTCGGCGTTCATCAGCAATTCCTGCTGGGTGCGGCCGTTGCCGGGGTACAGGCTGATGCCAATGCTCACCGTCACCTGCAGATCATGTTCCTGCACGCTGAACGGCTGGCTCACCAGCGACACCTGGCGAGAGGCGACGCTGACCGCCTCTTCGGCGTCCTCCAGCTCGACCAGCAGGACGAACTCGTCACCGCCGATGCGCGCCAGGGTGTCATGGCGATGGAAGTTCTCGCGCATACGCACGGCCACTGCACGCAGGAGCTGGTCACCGACGTGGTGACCGAACGCGTCGTTCACCGGTTTGAAACCGTCCAGATCCAGAAACATCAGGGCGAACGCGCTGCCCTGGGCATCGGCCTTGCGCATGGCCTGATCGATGCGATCCGCCAGCAGAATGCGGTTTGGCAGCCCTGTGAGGTTGTCGTGCAGGGCCAGTTGGGTCAGCTCGCGATTGGCCTCCTTCAGCGACAGCGACAACTGAGCGGTACGCGACTCCAGGCGAGCGTCGAGCACGGAGGTCAGCAGCGTGATGCCGAGCACGGCGAGACTGGTGACCAGCACCAGTTTGTCCAGGCCGTTGGTGTGCAGGCCGTTGAGCGTGGCGCCGCAAAAGCTGCCATCAGCGAAGTTTGCCGCGCTCATGCCGGTGAAATGCATGCCGAGAATGGCGAACCCCATGATCACCGCCGCACCCGCGCGGGCCAGCCGAACGTAAGGCGTCTGGCGGCGCAACCGCACCGCAATGGCCAGCGCTACGGCCGAAGCACTGACGGCGATCAACAGCGAGAGGCCGAACAGCGCGGGGTCGTAATCGATGCCCGGCTGCATGCGCATTGCCGCCATGCCGGTGTAGTGCATGGCGCTGGTGCCGAGCCCCATGACCACGGCACCCAACAGCAGGTGCAGCAGCGGCACGCGCTCGTGACTGACCAACCACAGGGCGAAGCCTGAGGAAAAGATCGCGATGACCAGCGAGAGCGCCGTCAGCGGGATGTCGTACGCCAGCTGGATCGGCAGGTTGAACGCCAGCATGCCGATGAAGTGCATGGACCAGATGCCCACGCCCATGGACAACGCGCCACCGCCCATCCACAGGCCACGCGCCCGCCCGCTGGCCGAGGCAATGCGCCCGGCCAGATCAAGGGTTGTATAGGACGCGAGTATCGCGACCAGGAACGAAATCAAAACCAGCGAATAGGTGTAATGGCCGATCAACATGGGCTGGCTCTAAGCTCAACGGATTACGGCCTTTCAGCCCTGATCAATTCGGCGGCGATTGTACCGAAATTCCCGTGAAAGTCCCGTCACTCCGTCGCAAAGATGGCACATCGCTAGTTAGGGCGCTATCGGTCGGAGACTTCGGTGCCCGCTGTCAGTCCGGTCGCGGCGTCCCAACCGCCGCCCAATGCCGCAATCAACTGGGCGCTGGCGACCAATCGGCTTTCCAGCACGTTCAGCACACTGCGTTCGTTGCTCAATGCCGTGGTCTGCACGTTGACCACGTCCAGGTAGCCGATCAAGCCGGCTTTGTACTGGTTGTTGGTGAGGCGCAGGGAATCACGGGCCGATTGCAGCGCTTCGTCGCGCACCCCGGCCTCTTGCTCATACACGCGCAACTGGGCCATGTAGTCCTCCACTTCCTTGAAACCGTCGAGCACGGTCTGGCGGTACTGCGCAACGGTCTGGTCGTAGACCGCTTCGGTGCGGTCCACTTCGGCAGCGCGCTGGCCGCCGTCGAACAGGGTCATCGCCAGTTGCGGGCCGACCGACCAGAAGCGATTGGGCAGCGAAATCCAGTTGCTGACGGTGCTGCTGCTGTAACCGCCGCTCATGCTCAGGGTCAGGTCCGGGTAATAGGCGGCCTTGGCCACGCCGATATTGGCGTTGGCGGTCATCACCGATCGCTCGGCGGCGGCGATGTCCGGGCGGCGTTCGAGCAATTGCGACGGCAGTTGGGCCGGGATCTGCGGCACCGCCGGAATCGACGTGGTCGCCGCGAGGCTGAAATCCGCCGGCGCCTGGCCCATCAGCACGGCAATCGCGTTTTCGAACTGGGCGCGCTGCCACTGCAGATCGATCAGGTCAGCCTGGGTGCTCTTGAGTTGGGTCTGCGCCTGGGCGGTGGCATCGCGACCGGAAATCCCGGCGCGGTACTGGTTCTGGGTCATGGTCAGCGAGCGCTGATAGGCATCGACGGTCGCTTCGAGCAGGCGCTTCTGCTCGTCGATCACCCGCAGTTGCAGGTAGTTCTGTACCAGCTGCGATTGCAGGCTCAGGCGCATCGACGCGAGATCGGCGAGGCTGGCCTGGGCGCTGGCCTTGTCGGCCTCCAGCCCGCGGCGCAACTTGCCCCACACGTCGGCTTCCCAACTGACGCCCAATTGCGCGTTGTAGGTATCACGAATGCCGCTGCTGGAACTGCTCAGGCTCGAACTGCTGCTGCCGGTGCCCTGGCTCGAACGGTTTTTGCTGGTGGTCAGGTCCAGTGTCGGGAAGAACGCGCCCCGCGCACTGCGCACCAACGCGGCGGCCTGGCGGTACTGCGCCTCGTACTGCGCCACGGTCTGGTTGGACGTGTTGAGTTTCTCCACCAGCGAGTTGAGCTGGGCATCGCCATAAATTTCCCACCACGCGCCGCGGGCCATCGCGTCACTCGGGTTGGCCTGGGTCCAGCCTTCGGCCTGCTTGAAGTGCGCCGGGGTCGGCATGTCCGGCGTCTTGTAATCCGGGCCGACGGCGCAGGCACTGAGCAGCAGCGCGCATAAGGCGACGCCAAAGCTTTTGTGAAACGGCAACGTCCGCTGTGGGCCAGGCGCTTTCATCGAGTCGTTCATAGCGGAGTGTCCAGGGCAGCATCCGTCTGCACACCGCGCCACTTGTTGAAACGATGGCGCAGACGGTCGAGATAAAGGTAAACCACGGGCGTGGTGTACAGCGTGAGGATCTGACTGAGGATCAGGCCGCCGATGATGGTCAGGCCCAGCGGCCGACGCATTTCGGCACCTTCGGCGCTGCTGAGCAGCAACGGCACGGCGCCGAGGATCGCCGCCAGCGTGGTCATCAGAATCGGCCGCAGCCGTTGCAGGCAGGCGTTGCGAATGGATTCCACCGGGGTCATGCCGCCCTGACGCTCGAGCTGCAAGGCGAGGTCGATCATCAGAATCGCGTTCTTCTTCACCACGCCGATCAGCAGGAACAGCCCCAGCAACGAGATCAGGCTGAACTGCCCGCCCGTGAGGTAGATGCTCAACAGCGCGCCGACCCCCGCCGACGGCAGCGTCGAGAGGATGGTCAGCGGGTGAATGTAGCTTTCGTAGAGAATGCCCAGCACCAGGTACACCGCCACCAGCGCACCGAGAATCATCCACGGCTGGCTCTTCTGGGTGGCGGCGAAGGCGTCGGAGGTCCCGGCCATCTTGGCGATCACGTCCTCGGGCAGGCCCACCGCCGCGACGGCGCGTTCGATGGCCGCGTTGGCCTGGTCGAGGGTGACGCCATCGGCCAGGTCGAAGGAGATGTTTTCCGAGGCGAACTGGCCGTCGTGGCTGACCCGGTCGTCTTCCAGGCTGCGCTCGTAACGGGCGATGGTCGACAGCGGCACCCGCGCGCCATCGGCCGTGATCACCTGGACCTGCTCCAGCGTGGTCGGATCGAGGGCGTATTTCGGGTTGACCTCCATGACCACCTGATACTGGTTCAGCGGGTCATAGATGGTCGACACCTGGCGCTGGCTGTAGGCGTTGTTCAGCACGGTGGTGACCATGTTCATGTCGATGCCCAGGCGCTTGGCCGCATCACGGTCGACGATCAGGGTCACCTGTTGGGTGCCGCCGCCGTCGTTGGCATCGATGGCGGTTAATTCCTTGAGCGACTTCAGTGCCGCGACGATCTTCGGATACCACAGGCGCAGGGTTTCCAGGTCGCCGCTTTGCAGGATGTACTGATATTGCGAGGTGGTCTGCTCGCGGCCGCCGCCCAGTTGCAGGTCCTGATCGGGTTGCAGGAACAGTCGTCCGCCCGGCACCAGGGGCATTTCCTTGCGCAGGCGCTCGACCACTTCCATGGCGCCGATGTTGCGCTCCTTGATCGGCTTCAGGCGCACGATGATGAACGCGTTGCCGGTGCCGCCGTTGCCGCCGATGAACCCCGCGACGCTCTCCACCGCCGGGTCCTTGAGGATCGCCGAGCGGAACGTGTCCATCTTCGGCTGCATCACCGAGAACGACAGGCCGTCATCGCCCCGGACAAAACCCATCAACTGGCCGGTGTCCTGCTGCGGCAGGAAGGTTTTAGGCACCACAACGTACAGCGCGACGTTGCCGACGATGGTCAACAGCAGCGTCAGCAGGGTCAGGCGCCGATGGCGAAGCACCCAGCGCAGGCTGCGGTCGTAACCGGCGACCATGCGATCATTGACCCGCTGGCTCCAGCGCTGCAGGCGGTTTTCCGTGCCTGGCACGTGGGGCTTGAGCCAGCGCGCGCAAAGCATCGGCGTCAGGGTCAGCGACACCACCAGCGAAACGACGATGGACACCGACAAGGTGATGGAAAACTCGCGGAACAGGCTCTCCACCAGGCCGCCCATGAACAGGATCGAGACGAACACCGCCACCAGCGACACGTTCATCGACAGCAGGGTGAAGCCGACTTCCCTGGCACCCAGGTACGCCGCTTCCATGGGCGGCACGCCTTGGTCGATGTGCCGGGAAATGTTCTCCAGCACCACGATGGCATCGTCGACCACCAGCCCGGTGGCGAGAATCAACGCCATCAGGGACAGGTTGTTCAGGGAGAAGCCGTACAGGTACATGATCGCGAAGGTGCCCACCAGCGACACCGGCACCGCCAGGGTCGGAATCAGCGAGGCGCGGAAATTCCCCAGAAACAGGAACACCACCAGAATCACCAGCACCACGGCAATCAGCAGGGTCATCTCGGCTTCGTGCAGGGTGGCCTTGATCACCGGCGAGCGGTCCATGGCCAGGTCGAGTTTGACGCTGGCCGGCAGCACCGCCTGCAACGCCGGCAACTGCGCCTTGATCGCCGCCACGGTTTCGATGATGTTGGCGCCCGCCTGACGGTTGATCACCAGCAGCACCGCGGCCTTGTCATTGAAGAAGCCGCTGTTGTAGCGGTCCTCCACCGAATCCTTGACCTTGGCCACATCCTTGAGCCGCAACGCCGCGCCGTTGGCGTAGTGGATGATCAGCGATTCGTAATCCTTGGCCTTTTCCAACTGGTCGTTGGCCTGCACCTGCCAGTTGTGCTCGCTGTTCTCCACCGAGCCTTTCGGCCGGCGCACGTTGGCATTGGAAATGGTGGTGCGCACTTCATCCAGCGACACGCCGTACTGCGACAGCAGTTTGGGCTCCAGCTCGACGCGCACGGCAGGCAGCGAACTGCCGCCGATCTGCACCTCGCCGACGCCGTTCACCTGGGACAGGCTCTGGGACAGAATCGTCGACGCCATGTCGTAGAGTTCGCCCTTCTCCAGCACGTCGGAGGTCAGCGACAGCACCATGATCGGCGCCTGGGACGGGTTGACCTTCTTGTAGGTCGGCATGCTGCGCATCCCGCTGGGCAGCAGGTTGCGCGCGGCGTTGATGGCCGCCTGCACTTCCCGCGCAGCACCGTTGATGTCGCGGTCCATGTCGAACTGCAGAATGATCCGCGTCGAGCCCTGACTCGAACGGCTGCTCATGGTGTTGACCCCGGCGATCACCCCGAGGGAGCGCTCCAGCGGCGTCGCCACGCTCGATGCCATGATTTCCGGGCTGGCGCCAGGCAACGAGGCGCTGACCACGATCACCGGAAAATCCATGTTCGGCAGCGGCGACACCGGCAACAGACCGAAGCTCATCCCGCCCAGTAGCATGATCGCCAGACTCAGGAGCATGGTCGCCACGGGGCGTTTGATGAAGGGCCCGGACAGATTCATGGGCGGGAGCTCCAAGCGGCAAGCTTCAAGCTGCAGGCGAAACAGCGGCGAACTCCCCTCTTGTAGCTTGCGGCTTGAAGCGTGTCGCTGCCGGTCATGCCACCACCTCGGTCTTGTCCGTACGACGGAAACGACGCCCCAACCGATCAAAGTACAAATAGATGACCGGCGTGGTGAACAGCGTCAGGACCTGGCTGACCAGCAGCCCACCGACCATCACCAGACCCAGGGGCTGGCGCAGCTCGGCGCCTGAGCCTGAGGCGAACATCAGCGGGATCGCGCCGAACAGTGCCGCCAGCGTAGTCATGAGGATGGGCCGGAAACGCAGCAGTGCCGCCTCGTAGATGGCGGTCTGCGGATCGATGCCGCGGTTGCGTTCGGCGTCGAGGGCGAAGTCGATCATCATGATCGCGTTCTTCTTGACGATGCCGATCAGCAGGATGATGCCGATGATGGCGATCATGCCCAGATCATTGCCGCTGATGATCAGCGCCAGCAGCGCACCGATGGCCGCCGACGGCAGGGTCGACAGAATGGTGATCGGGTGGATGTAACTCTCATAGAGCACGCCCAGCACGATGTACATGGTGATCACCGCCGCCAGCACCAACAGCAATGTGCTGGACAGCGAGGCCTGGAAGGCTTCGGCCGCGCCCTGGAATTCCGTCTGCACGCCGATCGGCATGCCGATGTCTTTCTGCACCTGCTCGATGACCTCTACAGCCTTGCCCAACGCGACACCGGGCGCCAGGTTGAACGACATCATCACCGCCGGAAACTGGCCAATGTGGGCAATCGCCAACTGCGCCTGACGCTGTTCGACCCGGGCCAGACTGGACAGCTTGACCTGCCCGCCGTCGGTGGTCTTGACGTGAATCTGCTCCAGCGCCTCGGGACCCAGTTCACTGCGCGAGTCCGCCTGCAATACCACGCGGTACTGGCTGGCCTGGGTGTAGATGGTGGAAATCTGCCGCTGCCCGAAAGCGTCATACAGCGCGTCGGTGATGTTGGCGACGGTCACGCCCAGCCGGCTGGCGGCATCGCGGTCGATATTGAGGAACACCTGCAAACCCTTGTCCTGCAGGTCGCTGGCGACATCGGTAAGTTCCGGACGCTGAACCAGCGCCTCCACCAGTTTGCCGCTCCACAGGTTGAGCAGGTCGGCGTCCGGCGAGGACATGCTGAACTGGTACTGGGTGCGACTGACGCGGTCTTCGATGGTCAGGTCCTGCACCGGCTGCATGAACAGGCGAATGTCCGACAACTGATCGACTTCAGGCTGCAGACGCTGGATCACTTCAGACGCGGTGACATCCCGCTCGCCGTGGGACTTGAGATTGATCAGCATGCGGCCGCTGTTGAGGGTCGCGTTGTCGCCGTCGACGCCGATGTAGGACGACAGACTGGCGACCGCAGGGTCCTTGAGGATGATTTTAGCCAGGGCCTGCTGACGCTGGCTCATGGAAGCGAACGACACCGATTGCGGCGCTTCGGAAATGCCCTGGATCACGCCGGTGTCCTGTACCGGAAAAAAGCCCTTGGGCACGGCCAGATACAGCAACACGGTGATCCCAAGGGTAGCGACGGCGACCAGCAGGGTCAGCGGCTGATGCTTGAGCACCCACTGCAACTTGCGCCCGTAGGCGGCCACCAGCCAGTCGATCCACGCGCCGCTGGCCCGGTAAAAACGGCCCTGCTCTTCTTCCTTCGGCTCACGCTTGAGCAAGCGCGCGCACATCATCGGCGTCAGCGTCAGGGACACGACGAGGGAAATCAGGATCGCCACCGCGAGGGTTATGGCGAACTCTCGGAACAGGCGCCCGACCACATCGGCCATGAACAACAGAGGAATCAGCACGGCAATCAGCGAGATGGTCAGCGAGATCAGCGTGAAACCAATCTGCCGCGCGCCCTTGAGCGCCGCCTGCAACGGCGTCTCGCCCTCCTCCAGGTGCCGGGAAATGTTCTCCAGCATGACGATGGCGTCATCGACCACGAAGCCGGTGGCAATGGTCATCGCCATCAATGTCAGGTTGTTGACCGAGAAGCCGGCCAGGTACATCACGCCGAAGGTGCCGATCAGCGACAGCGGCACGGCCACCGAGGGAATGATCGTCGCGCTGAAGCGCCGCAGGAACAGAAAGGTCACCAGCACCACCAGCACGATGGAGATCATCAGCTCGTGTTGCACATCGCTGACCGAGGCGCGGATGGTCTGCGTGCGGTCGGTCAGCACGGTGACATCCAGCCCGGCGGGCAGGTTCTCGGTGATGCTGGGCAGCAGCGCCTTGATCCGATCGACCACGTCAATGACGTTGGCGCCCGGCTGACGCTGGATGTTCAGCAGCACGGCCTGGTTTTCGTTGGCCCAGGCGGCAAGGCGATCGTTTTCGGCACCGTCGACGATCTCGGCGACGTCCTTGAGCCGCAACGGGCCGCCATTGTTGTACGCCAGAATCAGATTGGCGTACTCCTCGGGGGACTTGAGCTGGTCATTGGCGTCGAGCATCGACACCCGCGTCGGGCCGTCGAAATTACCTTTGGGCGTGTTGACGTTGGAAGCACTGACCAGCGTGCGCACGTCCGCCAGATTGAGGCCGTTGGCCGCCAGTGCCTCGGCGTTGACCTTGATCCGCACCGCCTGGCGCTGGCCGCCGGCGATGGTGACCATGCCCACTCCGCTGATCTGCGCGATCTTCTGCGCCATGCGCGTATCGACCAGATCGTTGAGTTTGGGCAGCAGCATGGTTTTCGAGGTAATCGCCAGCGTCAGCACCGGCGTGTCGGCCGGGTTGACCTTGTTGTACGTCGGGGGTGCCGGCAAGTCGTTCGGCAGCAGGTTGGTCGCGCCGTTGATCGCCGCCTGCACTTCCTGCTCGGCGACGTCCATGTTGATGTCGAGGCTGAAACGCAGGGTGATGACCGAGGCGCCGCCGGAGCTGGTCGAGGCCATCTGGGTCAGGCCCGGCATCTGGCCGAACTGGCGTTCAAGGGGCGCGGTTACGGCACTGGTCATCACTTGCGGACTCGCGCCCGGGTACAGCGTCATCACCCGGATGGTCGGGTAATCCACCTGCGGCAGCGCCGACACCGGCAGCAGTGTGTACGCGATCAGACCGGCCAGCACGATGGCCAGCATGCTCAGCGTCGTGGCGACCGGCCTGAGGATGAACAGGCGCGACAGGTTCATACGTTGCCTTTCTTCGCCGTCTCGGCATCTGCCGACTCACCGGGCTCCTTGGCTGGTTTGCCCTGCAACTGCTGCCCAGGCGTGGCCGGAACATCCTTGCTGTCGTTAACCACGTCCACGGCGCTGCCGTCTTTCAGGCGGTCGGTGCCTTCGAGCACCACACGGTCACCGGCCACCAGACCTTCGGTAATCACCGTGGCGTTCTCGTCGCTGGGCCCGGTCTTGAGCGCGCGAATGCGCACGGTCTTGTCGCCGTCCATCACGTACACGAAGGTACCGTTGACGCCAAACTGCACCGAGGCCGACGGCACCAGCACCACGTTTTTCAGGGTGTTGGCAAGCAGGCGTGCGTTGACGAACTGATTGGGAAACAGCGCTTCGTCGTCGTTATCGAAACGCGCCTTGAATTTCAGCGTGCCGGTGGTGATGTCGATCTGGTTGTCGATGCTGGCAAGCACGCCGGTGGCCTGCAGCTTCAGGTCTCCGCGATCCCACGCCTCCACCGGCAGCTTGCCGCCACTGCGATAGCGGCTGAGCACCTCGGCAAGGTCTTTTTCCGGGAGCGTGAAGTTGACGGTGATCGGCTTGGTCTGGGTGATGACGACCAACGGGTTGGTGTCATTGGCGGCCACCAGGTTGCCGACGTCCAGCTGGCGCAGACCAATGCGGCCCGATATCGGTGCACGGATCTGCGAGAACTCCAGGTTGAGCTTGGCGTCACCCACGGCCGCCTGATTGGTCTTGATCGTGCCCTGATACTGGCCCACAAGGGATTCGGCCGTGTCCAGGGTTTGCTTGGCGATGCTGTCTTCTTTGTACAGGCCCCGATAACGCTGTACGTCGAGTTGAGCATTCTTGAGCAGCGCCTGGTTCTGCATCAGCGTGCCTTCGGCCTGTTGCAGGGCAATCTGATAGCTGCGCGGGTCGATCACCGCCAGCAGATCACCGGCCTTGACCTGTTGGCCTTCCTGGAAATTGATCTTCATCAATTCGCCCGCCACACGGCTGCGCACGTTGATCGTGTTCAGCGCCGTCACGGTGCCGAGGGCTTTGTAGTAGATGGGAAAGTCGCCGGTGGTCGCGGCTGCCACCCGCACCGGCACCGGAACGGTCGAGCCACCGAACCCGGGACGCTTGGCCACCGCCTTGCCGTTGCCGCCGCTGCGGCTGGCGCTGGTCTGGGCCTGATCGCCATTCTGCGCGGTGGCGTTCGGTTGCGACGCAGAACCCGGCCAGAAGCGCCAGCACAGGCCGGCGACGATCAACAAAACCAGCAGGCTTATCAGCCAGCG
Organism: Pseudomonas sp. NPDC078416; assembly: GCF_050268485.1. Taxonomy (NCBI): domain Bacteria; kingdom Pseudomonadati; phylum Pseudomonadota; class Gammaproteobacteria; order Pseudomonadales; family Pseudomonadaceae; genus Pseudomonas; species Pseudomonas sp. NPDC078416. The sequence continues at coordinate 169,428 of NZ_JBNNGV010000003.1, forward strand.
ACGGGAATTACGGGGGCCAGACGATTGCATGAATAAATCAACCAGTGTGCGCGTGAGCGTCTTCGGGAGGCTGAACAATAAGCATAGATACCGGCCAAGCAAAGGGCCTTTACCGGCAATTTACCTCGTGCTTACTTTGGATAAGGTGCTGACGTACCAATAAAAAACGGCCTGAAGAAGTCAGGCCGCCTTAGTGTTGCAGGGTGTTGCCGTTCGATGATGGCAATACGCCCTTTGCGAGCTTACTTCAATACGGCCAAAGCCGCTTCGTAGTTCGGCTCCTGGCCGATCTCCGGTACCAGTTCGCTGTGCAGGACCGTGTCGTTTTCGTCCAGCACAACCACGGCGCGCGTGGTCAGGCCCTTCATGGGACCGTCGGAGATGGCGACGCCGTAGTCCTGCATGAACTGCGCGCCGCGCATGGTCGACAAGTTCTTCACGTTTTCCAGGCCTTCGGCGCCGCAGAAGCGCGCCTGGGCGAACGGCAGGTCGGCGGAGATGCACAGCACAACGGCGTTGTTCAGCTCGTTGGCCTGGGCGTTGAATTTGCGCACGGAGGTGGCGCAGGTTGGCGTGTCGACGCTCGGGAAGATGTTCAGCACCTTGCGCTTGCCGGCGAAGGTTTCAAGGGTAGCGTCGGACAGATCGCCCGCCACCAGCGTGAAGGCTGGCGCCTTGCTGCCGACGGTTGGGAGTTCGCCGCTGATCTGTACCGGGGAGCCTCTACGAGTCACTTGTGGCATGAGCTGAGTCCTTGTTTGAGTGGCATGCAAAGGCGGAAGTTAACCATGAAAAAGCGCAGCAACCTACCGCCGGAAATGATTTTATTCTCGGGAAACGCGGTGCATTACCGGTTTGTCCATCAGTCCCGGACGCGAGCACACGTCCACCACCCAGTCGACGAACACCCTCACCCGCCGTGACGTCTGCCGGTGTGCCGGGTACAGCGCAGTCAGGGGCAATAGCGGTTGCTCGACGTCGCCCAGCACTTCGATCAGCTCGCCACGACGCAACAAATCGGCAACGTGGTAGTACGGCGTCTGCACCAGACCGTAACCTGCACTGCACGCGGCGAGGTAGCCATCGGCGCTGTTGGTCGCCAGGGCCTTGGGCAGGTCCGGGGCCTGGGTCCGGCCATCGATGACGAACTCGATTCCGTAGCGCTTATTCGTGGTCGAGGAAAAGTATTCGATGATCCGGTGGTGCTGCAGATCGGCCAGACACTGCGGCGTGCCCCTGCGTTGCAGATAACCCGGACTGGCGCACACCACCTGGCGCATCTGAGCGAGCGGTCGCGCCACCAGCGAATGATCGAGGGGCTGCCCGCCACGGATCACGCAGTCGTAGCCCTCCCGGATCAAGTCCACCGGCCGATCGTTCATGCCTACTTCCATTTCCAGCCGAGGGTAACGTTCGGTGAACTCCGGCAACAGCGGCATGATAATCAGCCGGCCGATGCCGGACGGCATGTCGATGCGCAGCAACCCTTCCGGCTCCCTGGCCGCCGAAGAGAACACCGATTCGGCCGCTTCCAGTGCGTTCAGCACGTTGACGCAACGGTGGTAATAGGCTTGACCGTCCGCCGTCGGCGTCACCTGCCGCGTAGTGCGCATCAACAATTGCACACCGAGTTGCGCCTCCAGGTGTTTGATCAAGATCGTCACCGACGCGCGCGGCATGTGCAGGCTGTCGGCGGCCCTGGCAAAACCGCCCAGTTCGACGATGCGCGTGAAGGCGCGCATCGCATTGAATTTATCCATGGTTCGTCACGGGTCCGCCGAGGGATTGTTTAGAAATTACCAATAGTGAAAGCACTTTTAGCCGGTTTATCCCGACGCTGTCGAGGCGCAAGAATGGTGGTCCTCTCGATCGACAAGGCATCCATCATGCAAACGCGTCAACTTGGCAAAAATGGACCGCAAGTCTCGGCACTTGGCCTGGGCTGCATGGGCATGACTGATTTCTACACCACCGGCGGCAATCCCGATGAGGCCATCGCCACCCTTCACCGCGCGCTGGAGCTGGGCGTCACCCTGCTCGACACCGCTGATATGTACGGGCCCCACACCAACGAAGAACTGCTGGGCAAGGCGCTGGCCGGCAAGCGTGACCAGGCGTTCATCGCCAGCAAGTTCGGCATCGTGCGTACGCCGGGCGATGCCGGTGCGCGTGGCGTCAATGGCAGTCCTGAATACATCCGCGCCGCGATCGATGGCACGCTGCAGCGGTTGAAGATCGACACGCTGGATCTGTATTACCAGCACCGCATCGATCCGGGCGTGGCGATCGAAGAGTCGGTGGGCGCCATGGCCGAGCTGGTCAAGGCCGGCAAGGTGCGCTTTCTCGGCCTGAGCGAAGCGTCGGCCAGCACCCTCGAACGCGCTTACAAGGTTCATCCCATTGCCGCGTTGCAGACCGAATACTCCCTGTGGAGTCGCGATCCGGAAGAAAACGGCGTGCTCGACACCTGCCGCCGTCTGGGCATTGCGTTTGTTCCTTACAGCCCCTTGGGACGAGGCTTTCTGACGGGCGCCCTGAAAAGCCCGGACGACTTCGCCGCCGATGACTACCGCCGCAGCAGCCCGAGGTTTCAGGGCGAGAACTTTGCCAAAAACCTGCTGCTGGTGCAGAAGGTCGAGCAATTGGCGGCGGAAAAAGGCATCACCGCCGGTCAGTTGGCCCTGGCCTGGGTACTCGCCCAAGGCAATGACGTCATCCCGATTCCTGGCACCAAGCAGCGCAAATACCTGGAAGAGAACGTCGCCGCCCTGGATGTGACCCTCGACGCGGCGGAGTTGCAGGCGCTGAAAGACTTGTTCCCGGTCAACGCTGTCGCGGGCGGCCGCTACCCCGATGCGGCGATGAAGCTGGTCAACGGCTGAGGCAGGTTGCTCGACAGCCGCTCATATGGGGGCTGTTGCGTGACTTCTTGGAACCGGCTTGCTAGCGGTAACGCTCTGCCGCGAGCAAGCCGGCTTCCCGGAAGCCGGTCGACCTCGTCTGATCAAAAATCCCGCTTGTAGAAAATATCCAGCGAACTCGCCACGCCACCCGCGACCTCCAGATACACCTTCTTGCTCAACAGATAGCGCAAGGTCAGCGTATTGGCCGGTTCAAACACCCCCACCCCATAACGCAGGCTGAGCTTGTCGGTGATCTTGCCGCTGGCGACCACCGCTGTCTTGTCCCCGCTACCCGAGGTGTCCAGATCGAAATCCTGAATCCCCAGCCCGGACGCCAGCTTGCCCGCCGTCGACGAGCCGCCGGCCAGGCCCAATGCCAGCGCCGCCTGGGCGACCATGTTGCTGTCTTCACCGTTGGTGCTCAGCGGACGGCCCAGTACCAGATAGGACAGCGCTTGCTCCTGGCTCATGGCCGGTTCGGAGAACACCGTGGTGGTCGGTTGCTCGGCGCTGCCGCTCAGGCGAATGCCGGCAATCACGTCGTCGGTCTGGCGAATGGCTTCGATGTCCAGATACGGCTGATCGACCGGCCCGGCGAACAACAGGCGAGCCTTGCGAATGGTCAGGCGCTGGCCGTAAGCGCGGTAGCGGCCATCGTTGAGGTTCAGCTCGCCGCGGGTGTCCATGTTGTCGCCGATGTGCACGTGACCGACGAGATTGGCGGTCAGGCCGAAGCCGGAGAAACTCAGGGTTTCCTGCCCCACCTCAACATTCACGTCCATGGCGATGGCCAGCGGGGTTTTGCCCTGTTTGGTCTGCTGGCCGACGATCACCGTGTCATCGGAGACTTTGACGGTTGAAGGCGGCAGCTGACGGACAGTGATCTCGCCTTTCGGGATCAAGACCTTGCCCGACACCGCGAGCCGGTCGCCCTGCAGGGTGATCTTCAGGTCCGGCGCAGCCTCTAGCTTGGCGTAAGGCTCAACGGTGATCGGCAGGTGCGTGCCCTTCAGGGCAACGTCGACATCCAGCGTATCGGCCCAGGCCACATGCCCGCCAATGCTGCCCTGACCTGTCGGGCCGCTGCGCCAGTTGCCGGTCAGATCAACGCGCTCGCCCGCAATCAATGCCTGCACATTGAGTTTTTCAAGACTGACCGGCAACTCGGGGCCGGATACTTCGCCGTCATTCAGCGTCACATTGCCGTTAATCTGCGGCGCCATCAGGCTGCCCGAAATCCGGCCGCTGCCGTTGAGCTTACCGTTGAGCTTTTCCACCATTGGCACGAAGGGCCGTGCGACCGACACGTCCAGGCCGCTTAGGGTGAAGTCACCGGTGACGGGTTTGTTCCTGGCGATCGGGTCGATGCTCAATCGGGCCAGCAATTCACCGAGCTTCCCGCCACGAAAATTCAGGCTGGTATCGACCTTTTTCGGGGTCAGGCTGCTGGTCAGTTTCAGCGTTTCATAGGGGAAGTCCAGCCACTGGTTCTTCTCCTTGACCCGCAGCGTCCCGCCACTGGCGTCGATGACCACTTGACCGTTGGGCCCGGCGGCCGGAACGTCCAGCTGGATGTCGGCATTCAGGGCGCCCTGCCAGGCGAAATCCTTGGGCAGCCATTGCGCCAGACTGTCCAGCGGGAAGCGCTTGAGGTGATAGCGCAACCGCGGCTCCGGCTGCAGACGCTGGTCTTCGCCGCACAGGCTGGCAGGCCCCGAGACCCAGCAATGGGCACCGAAGTTGACCTTGCCATCAGCCAGGCGCTCCAGCTTGGCCGGCTGTTGCAGCTTCCAGTCCTGCCCGCCGCTCTGGATGTCGCCGCTGGCGAGACGCCCGCGCCAGTTGCCTTTGTCCAGATTGCCATCCAGCGCGAGGGCCAGCTTGAGCAGCGGCCCTTTAAGATCGAGTTTGACTTGCTGGCGTTTGATGTCGCCTTGGCCGTTGACGGTCAGCGCGCCCAGTGCGGTATCGCCGGCCTGGATGCCGGTGGTCTTCAGATCAACCGTCGCGCGCTGAGCGTTGTCGAGCTTGGCCGCCAGTGTGAGGCTTTGCAGCGTGTTTGCCTGAAAGGCCAGTTGAGTGCCCTGCAAGGCCAGTTGCCCCTGGGGCGCCTGGACCGTGCCGGCAACATCGAGGCGCCCTTTCATCTGCCCTTGAAGGCCTGGCCACAGTTGTCCCAGCCGCGGGAGGTTGATGTCCAGCTGTGCGGCGATTTTCTGCTGAAGGCTGCCCGTGCCCTGAATCCGGTTGTCGCCCAGCCGGATATTCAGGGCGTTGAGATTCCATGTGCCGTCGGCGCCATCGGCCTTGGCTTGCAACACCGCAGGCTGGCCGCGCAGGCGCCCCTTAAGATCCAGATCGGCGTTCAGCGTCAGTTGTTCATTGCGCACCGAGCCCTTGCTGCGCAGCGGACCGGCCAGGGAGCCCGGCAATTCCGCGACCCAGTAAGCGGGATCGATGGCGCTGAGATCCAGAGCCGTGTCCCAGGCGATGCCATCGGCAAATTGCAGGTTCAGGTGACCGCTGGCCTTGCCCTGCCCGGCTGCCAGCTCGATTTGTGGCAGGAAGATCTCCTGCAGATCGCCGCTGAAGGGGCTCTGCAAGGTGAATGGACCGGCCGGGCCTTTGAAGTCGCCGGCGAAATGGCCGAGGTACTTGCCGTCGGTGTAGGAAACCTCTCCGGTGAACGTATGCACACTGACCTGGGGCTCGTCGATCAACGGATACAGGCGATGCCAGGGGAAGTCGAGCCAGTCGATTTTTGCGTCGGCGCGCAGGCCCTGCTGCCAGTCCAGCTTGCCGCTGGCCTTGAGACGCTGATTGTCATTCGCCGTCAGGTCCAGCGCCGCGATGTCAGCGCCCTTGGCATCGACCCGGCCTTGTAATGCCAGCGCCACCGGGCCTTTTTCAGCGGGCAGGCTCGCGCTGCCGGTGATGGCGTAGCCTTGGGCAAGGTCGCCCTTCGCATTGAGAACCAACTGATTGAGCTGCAGCGTGTCCGGCAAATCGGCACTGGGTTTGAACGCGGCGCTGGTGATGGCGATGTTGGCCGGCAGGTTTTCCACCAGAGGTTGCAACTGCCCGACGAGGCTGGCGTCGATGTAGCCCTTGCTCTGCGCGTTCAGATTCAATGTCGCTAGCAAGTCCCCTTGAATGTTTAGCGCCAGTGACAACGGCTGGCCACTGACGTCGGGTAGCTTCAACTGCCCTTCGGCGGTCAGCGGCCAGTCACCCTCGGGTTTGAGCAGGCCAGACAGGTCGAGGACGATGTCATCACGACCGGCGTGCAGCGAATCAATCTTCAACCCTTCGGCGGTCCAGTGGGCCGCCAGTTGCACGTCGCGAACCTGCTCGGTGCCGTCCAGGTGCAGGCTGCCGATCTGCACGCGACCCAGCTGCAAGGCCAGCGGCAGCTTGAGATTCGGCAGCGTGATCGGGCCGCTGCTTGCCTCGTCGCTGGAGGGCGGGAATTGCAGCCTGATGTCGCCCGTCTGCAGGGTGTCGATGCACAGCGTCATGCTCGCCAGGCACGCCGGGGTCCAGTCAAACACCGGTGCATCCACTTCGACCTTGCTCTGGCCTTGCTGCCAGACCAGGTGATCCGCCTGCCATGCGCCGCCCAGGCGACCGGAAAACCCTTCGACCGAAAGACCCGGTACAAGACCGATGGCCCAACGGCTGCCACTTTGGGTGCCGAGAACGAGCGTCAATGTCAGCATCACCAGGATGACCAACGACAGCAGCGTAATCGCCATTATCGCAGCGGTGCGTTTCAGCAAATCCCTATTCGTCACAGTTCAGGTCCCATCGAGAAGTGCAGACGAATACCGCCGTCTTCGTCCAGCGCGTGGGCGAGGTCAAGGCGCAACGGCCCGACCGGAGACACCCAGCGCACACCAATGCCGACGCCCGTCTTCAGGCTCGGCAGGTCCAGGGAATTGAACGAGTTGCCCTGATCGACGAACGCGGCCACGCGCCATTTTTCGGCGATGGAGTATTGGTACTCGGCGCTGCCGGCAATCATGTAGCGGCCGCCGATCTTGTCGCCGTCGGAGTTTTCCGGGGACAGCGATTGGTAGTCATAACCGCGCACGCTCTGGTCGCCACCGGCAAAGAAACGCAGCGAAGGCGGGATCGATTTGTAGCCGTTGGTGGCACTGCCGCCGACTTGCACCCGCCCAAGAAAGCGGTGGTTCTGCGCTACGGTGGTCAGCCCTTTGAGCATGACCGTGCCGTGCAAGAGGTTGGCGTCAGAGCCCAGTCCTTCCTTGGCCACCTGAGTATCGAACTGCAGCCGGTAGCCATTGTGCGGGTCGATGCGGTTATCGCTGCGCAGGTATGAATAGCTGACGCCGGGCATGAGCAACGTGCTCAGGCCTGAGTCGTTGCCCAGTCGGTATTCTTCGCGCTGCCACTTCAGCGAGATCACCCGCTCCCAGCCGCTGGGCAGCTTGCTGTGCCATTCGGGCCCGACGGTCAGCAGTTTGCTGAGGCTGTCGGTGTCGGCAATCTCTTCATATTGATAGCCGCCGGCGAAACGCAGTTTGTCGGTCAGGGGCGGGTCCAGCGGAATGTCGTAGAACAGGCCGACGTTCTGCCGAGGGGCAGAGATTTCGGCTTCAGCGCCATAACTGTGGCCTTGTGGATTGACCCAGTGGCGCGTCCAATTGGCCTTCACCCGTGGGCCGACGTCGGTCGAATAGCCCACGCCCAGTCCCATGGTCCGCGGCTTGCGGGTTTGCAACTGCACGTCCACCGGAATGACCTGGGCCTGGGCGTCGGTGGGCGATGCATTGACCCGCACGCCTTCGAAATAGCCGCTCGACTGCATGGCCTGGTTAAGCTCGGCGATCAGTTCGGAGTCGTAGGGCGTGTCTTGCTTGAACGGCACCATGCGCCGCAGCAGGTCTTCGTCGAACGGCGCGTCGCCGCTGAAGGTCACTTTGCCAAGGGAGAAACGCGGCCCGCTGTCGTAGACCAGTTCGATGTCGGCAACCCCGGCGCGGGGGTCAACGGAAAGGCGCTGGGTCACGAACCGGCCATTGAAGAAGCCGTAGCGCGCGGCCTGGGTTTCGATCAGATGCTTGGCGTCCTCGTAGACGCCATGATTGAGCACCGCGCCGGCTTTGAGGGCATCGCCCTTTGGCACCCGGAAGCGTTTGAGCTGGGTCGCCTGCCCGGTCACGCGGATGGATACATTGCGCAGGTGGACGGGCTCGCCGGCCTGGACTTTCAGCAGCAATTGCAGGTTGTTGTCGACATGACGGACTTCGCTGTCAATCTGCGCCTGATAATACCCAAGGGCCTGAGCGGCCTTTTGCGCCTGCTCGACGGCCCCCACGCTGAAGCGTTCGAGCGCCGGCTCGTCGCGCTCGCCGAGGCTGCCCACATACCCTTCGATGTTGGATTTGAGCGCGGCATTGGACGGCTTGATCCGGACTTCCAGCTGCGCATCGGCGAATGCCGCACAGCTGGACAACATCAAGATAAAGCCGCTGGTGTATCGATGGGGAAACTTCATAGGCGCGAATGCTACACGAGCGAAGCGGGCTGCTGGAACCCGCTGAAATTGACAAGCTTGTGCAGCTCAAGCCGCCGAACCCAATGAAACCTGGGGGTTTGGGTGAAAAAATATGCGTTCTCGGACGGGTCCTACTTCCACTTCACCGATTTCCTGATAACCGTGTCGATTATAGAAATCCAGATAATGGCCATTTCCCGTGTCGAGGACGATGCCTTTCGAGTTCTTGTCCTGCGCACACCAGTCATGCAACGCCAGCAGCAACTGCTCAGCATAGTGCTGGCCCTGAAAATCAGGATGGACGCCGAACAACGGCAGCACGTGAACCGCTTCCGACGGGGCACAAGCCAGCACGTCGTGGTAATACTCCAGATACCGCTGAGTCCCGCGCAGGCCGGTGCTCATCAGCATCCGAATGCGCCAGGCCCAGCTTTCGGTGATGCCCAGCCGCCGCTGTGGTGGCGCAATCAGGGCAACGCCGGCCAGACGGTCCGCGACGAACAGCCCCAACGCCGGCATGTCCTGAAGAAAATGCTGCTTGACCAGCGCACGGATTGTCGCCTTGACCCGGTGCTCATAGCCGGCGCGGCCGGATTCGAACAGGTAGGCGAAGCTCGGTTCCTGACGGTAGGCGAGGTAGAGCAGTGCGCGGGTTTCGCGGGAGTAGCCGCTGTCGAGCTGACGGATCTGCGCCGTTTCGCCGGGCAGTACTGGCATGGTGTTCGTCCTTTTGATGAGCCCCGGGGCGGCCGCTCGGGTGCGCTCTGGGTGGTGGTCTTCAAGGCTTCGAGTCGCCGCCCGCCAGCGCAGTTCCCACGACTTGGCCGCCTTTCGGAAATGCACCCCCGCCGTTTGCGACGCTGGCAAGCGAACCGGGCGCTGGCCGTTGCCGGGCAGGTCGGCTAGCATCGCCGTTTGTTTTCGCCAGGACCGTCGCCCATGAAAATTGTGTCTTTTAATATCAACGGCCTTCGCGCCCGACCGCATCAACTGGCGGCGTTGATCGAGAAGCATCAGCCGGACGTCATTGGTTTGCAGGAAACCAAGGTCTCCGACGAGCAATTTCCCCAGGCCGATATCGAAGCGCTGGGTTACCACGTGCATTTCCACGGCCAGAAAGGTCACTACGGCGTTGCCCTGCTCTCCCGTCAGGCACCGCTGTCGATTCACAAGGGCTTCGACAACGACGATGAAGACGCCCAGCGCCGTTTCATCTGGGGCACATTCGCCGACCGCAACGGTAATCCGGTGACGGTCATGAACGGCTATTTCCCACAGGGCGAAAGCCGTGATCACCCGACCAAATTCCCGGCGAAGCTGCGCTTCTACGCGGACCTGCAGAACCTGCTGGAAACGAACTTCAGCAATGACCAGCCCTTGGTGGTGATGGGCGACGTCAACATTTCCCCGGAAGACAGCGACATCGGCATCGGCGCCGACAACGCCAAGCGCTGGCTGAAAACCGGCAAATGCAGCTTTCTCCCGGAAGAGCGCGAGTGGCTCGGCAAACTCAAGAACTGGGGCCTGGTGGACAGCTTCCGCCATCTGTACCCGGAAGTGGTCGATCAATTCAGCTGGTTCGACTACCGCAGTCGCGGCTTTGAAGACGAGCCCAAGCGTGGCCTGCGCATCGACCTGATCCTCGCCTCTCACGGCTTGCAACCACGCATCAAGGCAGCGGGTGTGGATTATCACTTGCGATCGATGGACAAACCGTCCGACCACGCGCCGATCTGGCTTGAGCTGGAGTAATTACCGGGCAACTGGCCCGACAGCCACACGCGCTGTTGGGCTCGTTGTCGAACGGCGATGACAATTGCGTTGGCTGGCACACAAGTCCGTCAATACGACAATCCTGTAGGAACCGGCTTGCTGGCGAACCCCTGACGTCACTCGACATCTCCATGCCAGACTGACCGCGTTCGCTAGCAAGCCGGCCCCTACGAGGTTCGTGGGATACCGGCTGTCATCTAGCGGTCATCGGCCTGTCTTACTCTCCGGCCACCTCACCTCCTATAAAGATGCCGCACATGCTGCGCACCCTCGTTTTCCTTGTGCTCTCTTCAGTGCTCGCGGTCGCCACATCCGCGAACGCCGCTGCCCTGCCCGCGCCCACTGACGGCTCGCCGGCCCTGCGCATTCAGGGCTCGAACACGATTGGCGCGCAACTGGGGCCAGCGCTGGTCAAAGGTTTGCTGGCGCAGCAAGGCGCATTGTCGATCCAAGAGCAACCCGGGGCGCACCTCAACGAGGTGCGTCTTACCGCCCAATTGCCCTCGGGCCAGAACGTCAGCATCGACATCGCTGCCCACGGATCGAGCACTGGTTTCGTGGCGTTGAAGGACGGCTTGGCCGATGTGGCGGCATCCTCCCGACCCATCAAGAACAGCGAAGCCATCGAGTTGGCGGCCTTGGGCGATCTGCGCAGCCATGAGGCCGAGCAAGTCATCGCCATCGACGGCGTGACAGTGATTCTTCATCCCGCTAACCCGCTGCGCGAACTGAGCACGGCGCAACTGGCGAAAATCTTTTCCGGGGAGATCCGCGACTGGGAGCAATTGGGCGGCCCGGCCGGGGCTATCCATTTATACGCACGGGATCAGCAATCCGGCACATACGACACCTTTAACGAGCTGGTGCTGGCCAAGTCCGCCAAGACGTTGTCGAAGGACGCCAAGCGCTTCGAGTCCAGCGAGGCATTGTCCGATCAGGTCAGCCAGGACCGTCAGGGCATCGGCTTCATCGGCCTGCCCTACGTCAGGCAGGCCAAGGCCGTAGCAATCATCGATGGCGAGTCAAAACCGATGCTGCCCACGGTCAGCCTGATTGCCACCGAAGATTATCCGCTGTCACGTCGCCTTTACTTCTACCTGCCGCCTGATGCGAAGCAGCGCTGGGCCAGGGCGCTGGTGCGATTCGCCCAGAGTCCACAGGGACAGTCCATCGTCGCGCAAAACGGGTTTGTGGCGCAGACGGTTCAGGCCGTGAAAGTGCGAGCGACAGCGCAGATGCCGCTGGAATATCAGAATCTGGCGCGGGAGGCCGAGCGGCTGTCGGTGAATTTCCGATTCGCCCAGGGCAGCGCGAACCTCGACACCAAGGCGATGCTCGATCTCAAGCGCGTGGTCGAGTACCTGAAGGCCCATGGCAAGCTGGACCAGAAGGTCACGCTGGTGGGGTTTGGTGATGCCAAGAGCGACCCGGCGCGGGCGCAGTTGCTGTCCAAACTTCGCGCCATGGCGGTGCGCCGGGAGTTGCTGAAACAACAGGTGGTGTTGCGTGAAGTGCGCGGGTTTGGCGACGAAATGCCGGTGGCGACCAATGATGGCGATGAAGGCCGGATCAAGAACCGCAGGGTCGAGGTGTGGGTGGAATGAGGGGTTCAGTCCGCTGTATACCGGTCACTGAACGCACATACTGTAGGAGCCGGCTTGCTGGCGAACGCGTTGGGTCAGTCGACATGTTCATCGCTGGTTGACCGGGTTCGCCAGCAAGCCGGCTCCTACAAATTGCAGTGTGTCAGTCGACAACGGCATAAGCGGGATCACCGATGTTCGCTGCGCATCATCTCCTTCGGCACGTACTTGCCGACCTCGATCTTCCCGATCGCCGCGCGGTGGACTTCGTCCGGGCCGTCGGCCAGGCGCAGGGTGCGCTGCATGGCGTACATGTAGGCCAGCGGGAAATCGCCGGACACTCCCGCGCCGCCGTGCATCTGGATCGCCCGGTCGATCACCCGCAGGGCGACGTTCGGCGCGACCACTTTGATCTGCGCGATCTCGCTTCTCGCCACCTTGTTGCCCACGGTGTCCATCATGTAAGCGGCCTTTAGGGTCAACAGGCGGGCCATGTCGATTTCCATGCGCGAGTCGGCAATCTTGTCGATGTTGCCGCCCAGTCGTGCCAAAGGCCGGCCAAACGCGGTGCGCTGCACGGAGCGTTTGCACATCAATTCCAGCGCGCGCTCCGCCATGCCGACCGAGCGCATGCAGTGGTGAATCCTTCCCGGACCAAGGCGTCCCTGGGCAATCTCGAAGCCGCGTCCTTCACCCAACAGGACGTTTTCGTACGGCACGCGCACATTTTCAAACAGCACTTCGGCGTGGCCATGGGGCGCATCGTCGTAGCCGAACACCGGCAGCGGACGGACGATCTTCACGCCGGCAGCGTCAGTCGGCACCAGAATCATTGAATGCTGCTGGTGACGCGGGCCGTCCGGGTTGCTCAGGCCCATGAAGACCATGATCTTGCAGCGCGGATCACAGGCGCCGGAGGTCCACCACTTGCGGCCATTGATGACCCACTCATCGCCATCGCGCACCGCCGTGGCGGCCATGTTGGTGGCATCCGAGGACGCGACATCGGGCTCGGTCATGGCGAAAGCCGAGCGAATCTCGCCCCGCAGCAAGGGTTCCAGCCACTGCTGCTTCTGCGCTTCATTGGCGTAGCGCACCAGCACTTCCATGTTGCCGGTGTCCGGCGCGGAACAGTTGAAGGGCTCCGGGCCCAGCAGCGAGCGGCCCATGATTTCCGCCAGCGGCGCGTATTCGAGGTTCGACAGCCCTGCTCCGAGTTCGGATTCCGGCAGGAACAGGTTCCACAATCCCTCGGCCTTTGCCTTGGCCTTGAGCTCCTCCATGATCGCCGTCGGTTGCCAGCGGTCGCCTTCGGCCACCTGGCGCTCGAACACCGGCTCGGCCGGGTACACGTAAGCGTCCATGAAGGCGGTCACGCGCTCGCGCAGTGCCTGAACCTTGGGGGAGTAAGCGAAATCCATGGGGCAGCTGCCTTCTGTGAGGTGTTGTCAGGTCGTGATCCGATGCTAGAACAGCGCCCCCCATTTATCTAACCTATTCTCGCCGTGTATAAACATTCATAACCGATATATGATTCGGCGCATTCCAAACAACAAGAACTGCACGAGGCGCACAGCAATGAACCTGAGCAAGGTCGATCTCAATCTCTTTATTGTGTTTGACGCCATCTACACCGAAGCCAACCTGACCCGCGCCGGTCAGATCGTCGGCATCACCCAGCCTGCCGTATCCAACGCCCTGGCACGCCTGCGCGAAACCTTCAACGATCCGCTGTTCGTGCGCACTGCCCAGGGCATGGTGCCCACCCCCATGGCGCAGAACATCATCGGCCCCGTCCGCAACGCGTTGTCATTGCTGAGAGTGTCAGTTCAGGAGAGCCGGATTTTCAATCCGCTGCAGGCCAACAAGAATTACCGCATCAGCATGACCGACCTTACCGAAGCGGTGATACTGCCGGCGCTTTTCCAGCGGCTGCGGCGTCTGGCGCCCACCGTGACCATCGAAAGCTTTTTGTCCAAGCGCCGGGAAACGACCAAGGAACTTGCGGCGGGCCGACTGGATTTCGCCGTGGATGCGCCGCTGAACACCGACCCACAGGTGCGCCACGTCAAGCTGATGGAAGACCGCTACGTGTGCGCCATGCGCCGCGGCCACCCGCTGGCGAACAAGGAGGCCATCAGCCTGGATGACTACCTCGGCGTGGCGCACATTCATATTTCCAGCCGGCGCAGTGGCTTGGGGTATGTGGATCTCGCGCTGGGGAAAATGGGTATTCAGCGCAAGGTGGCGTTGCGCTCGCAGCATTACCTGATGGCCTCTCAGGTGCTGCAGCAGACCGACATGGTGATGACCGTTCCCGAGCGCTTCGCCCGCCGCAACGACCTGCATTTCGTGTATCTGCCGGTAAACGACGTGCCAACCGTGGAGACTCACCTCTACTGGCACGAAAGCACCGATCAGGACCCGGCGAACCGCTGGATGCGCGAGCAGATCATCGAGCTTTGTCAGTTGGTGACCGCGCAGGAACGCAAGCTGGGCAAGACCCTTGAGGCGGCGGTGAAATAGGCGTTCAGCGGCGCACGCGGTCTTTGTGGGACCGGCTTTAGCCGGGAAGAGGCCGGCGTGAACACCATCAATTCTGCGGTGTGACTGCCGACGCCTTCCCGGCTGAAGCCGGTCCCACTATCAGAGCGCGGTCAATCAGTTGGACCGGCTTTAGCCGGGAAGAAGGTCCAAGCCTTGATACGCCGCTTGACGTTAACGTAAAGCCCCACTTACGTTACGCCCAGGCCTTCCGTATCGAGCACTGCCATGACCGCCACTACGTACAGCATTTCCGACCTCGCCCGCGAGCTGGACATCACCACCCGCACCATCCGCTTCTACGAAGAAGAAGGCATGCTGACCCCTGAACGGCGCGGGCTGGAACGTGTGTATTCGGCCCGTGACAAGGTCACCCTCAAGCTGATTCTGCGCGGCAAGCGCATCGGTTTCTCCCTCGCCGAGTGCCGCGACCTCATCGGTCTGTATGACCCTGCCGGCGGCAATCACAAACAATTGAGCACCATGCTCGAGAAAATCGCCGAGCGTCGCGCGCAGCTGGATCAGCAGCTTCTGGATATTCAGCAGATGCAGCTGGAGCTGGACACAGCAGAAGAACGCTGCAAGGCCGCGCTTGAAATAACCAGCTGAATCAATTCATTAGAACAACAACCTAAAGCAAAATCTCTCAGGAACCATGCCGCTATGTCTCTCCCTCAACGTGTGCGTCTGGTTGAAGTCGGCCCCCGGGACGGCCTGCAGAACGAATCCCGCCCCGTCAGCGTCAGCGACAAACTGCAATTGGTGCATGACCTCGCCGACGCGGGCGTCAGCTACATCGAAGCGGGCAGTTTCGTTTCACCAAAATGGGTGCCGCAGATGGCCGGCTCGGCTGAACTTTTCGCCGGCATTCAGCGCAAGGACGGCGTGACCTATGCCGCACTGGCGCCCAACCTGCGGGGGTTCGAAGACGCGCTGGCAGCGGGGGTGAAAGAAGTCGCGGTATTCGCCGCCGCCTCGGAGTCGTTCTCCCAGCGCAACATCAACTGCTCGATCAGCGAGAGCCTGGACAGATTTCTGCCGATCATGGAGGCCGCGCGCCTGCACGGCATCAGCGTTCGCGGCTACGTGTCCTGCGTGCTGGGTTGCCCCTATGAAGGTGAGATTGCGCCGAAACAAGTGGCGGCAGTCGCCAACGAGTTGTATGCCATGGGCTGCTACGAGGTGTCCCTCGGCGACACCATCGGCACCGGCACGCCGGGCGCGACCCGCACGCTGTTCGACGTGGTGGCCGGGCAGATCCCGCGCGGCAAACTGGCCGGGCATTTCCACGACACCTATGGCCAGGCGCTGGCCAACCTCTACGCCAGCCTGCTGGAAGGCATTCAGGTGTTCGACAGCTCCGTGGCCGGCCTCGGCGGCTGCCCCTACGCCAAAGGCGCGACCGGCAACGTGGCCAGTGAGGACGTGGTGTACCTGCTGAATGGCCTCGGCATCGAGACGGGTATCAACCTGGACAAGCTGATTGCAGCCGGTCAGCGCATCAGCGACACCCTCGGTCGGGCAAACGGATCGCGCGTGGCAAGGGCACGTCTGTCGGCCTGATGTGCGACAAGTTGTCACACAGTGTTACCCTGCCCGCCATCGCGTTCAGGGAAACGGGTAACACGGAAACACCTGGCGACAGATTCAGCAGTGAATCAAGGCCGGTGAAATCCGCAAAGCCCCGGAATCCGGGAACTCTGAAAAGTTGGCATGGCTTCTGCTATGTCTTACGTACAACAAAAATAACAAATGCAATAACCCAATAAAAACAAGACGTATCGGCTCTGACATAACAAGAACAACACGGACAGAGACGCAGCTAACTGATTTTTTTGGAGTGGATCGCTTTACTTGAGGCCCTGGCCTCACGACCTGACTGAGAACAACAAGACTGCGCTTAGGCAGCTACCAGACGAGTCGGATCAAAAGATCGAAGCGGATCAGCGCTCAAAAAAATACGTTTGCTCTTGGCCCCGCTTGGGGGTCGCTCCCAAAGCAAAAAAGGTTGGCCGTCTACAACAATAAAAAATACAACAACAGGCCACCTAATAATAAAAACGAGCATGCAATCGAACTTGAAGGGGAGCCCAGGCTCCCCTTCGTGCTATCCGGCATTTGTAAACCTCTCCCCCTTCCGTTATTCCCCGGGCCAACACCTCGTTCCCGTTGACATCAACATGAGCGCAGGCTTACGTTAACGTAAAGGTGCACATCATCTTCCCCCCTGACAGCCCTCCAATAACAACTCGGGATGCAGTCCATGAATTACCCCACGCTCAATTTCGGCCTCGGCGAAACCCTCGACATGCTCCGCGATCAGGTGCGCGCATTCGTTGCCGCCGAGCTGGCTCCGCGCGCTGCACAGATCGACAAAGACAACCTCTTTCCCGCCGACATGTGGCGCAAGTTCGGCGACATGGGCCTGTTGGGCATTACCGTCGACGAGGAGTACGGCGGCGCGGGCCTCGGCTACCTGGCCCACGTCATCGCCATGGAAGAAATCAGCCGGGGCTCTGCCTCCGCGGCGCTGTCCTACGGCGCCCATTCCAATCTCTGCGTCAACCAGATCAACCGCAACGGCACCCCCGAACAGAAAGCCCGCTACCTGCCCAGGCTGATCAGCGGCGAGCACGTTGGTGCCCTGGCCATGAGCGAGCCCAACGCCGGTTCCGACGTGGTCTCAATGAAGCTGCGCGCCGACCGACGCGGCGACCGTTTCGTCCTCAACGGCAGCAAGACCTGGATCACCAACGGCCCTGACGCCAACACCTACGTGATCTACGCCAAGACCGACCTGGAAAAAGGCGCCCACGGCATCAGCGCGTTCATCGTCGAGCGCGACTGGCACGGTTTCTCTCGCGGCAACAAGTTCGACAAACTCGGGATGCGCGGCTCCAACACCTGCGAGCTGTTCTTCGATGACGTCGAGGTGCCGGAAGAAAACCTCCTCGGCGCGCTCAACGGGGGCGTGAAGGTGCTGATGAGCGGCCTGGATTACGAGCGCGTCGTGCTATCGGGCGGCCCGGTCGGGATCATGCAGGCGTGCATGGACGTGGTGCTGCCGTACATTCACGACCGTAAACAGTTCGGCCAGAGCATCGGCGAGTTCCAGCTGATTCAGGGCAAGGTCGCCGATATGTACACCCAGCTCAACGCCAGCCGCGCCTACCTGTATGCGGTGGCCCAGGCCTGCGAGCGCGGCGAGACCACGCGCAAGGACGCCGCCGGGGTGATCCTCTACACCGCCGAACGGGCGACCCAGTTCAGCCTGGACACCATCCAGATTCTCGGCGGCAACGGCTACATCAACGAATTCCCGGCCGGACGACTGCTGCGCGACGCCAAGCTCTACGAGATCGGCGCCGGCACCAGTGAAATCCGCCGCATGTTGATCGGGCGTGAGCTGTTCAACGAAACCCGCTGACAGCGCCGGAGGCCCCATGACCACTCTGCACACCCTGATCAACCCGCGCTCGCCGGAATTCGCTGCCAACAGCGAGGCCATGCGCAGGCAGCTCGACGCGTTGCACAGCCTGCTCGACCACGTTCAGCGCGGCGGCGGTGCCAAGGCGCAGGAACGCCACACCTCCCGAGGCAAGCTGCTGCCCCGCGAGCGAATCAATCGCCTGCTCGACCTTGGTTCGCCGTTTCTCGAACTCAGCCAGCTCGCCGCCCATGATGTGTACGGCGAAGACGTCCCGGCCGCAGGGCTCATTGCGGGCATTGGCCGGGTCGAAGGCGTCGAATGCATGATCATCGCCAACGATGCGACGGTGAAAGGCGGCACCTACTACCCGCTCACCGTGAAAAAACACCTGCGCGCCCAGACCATCGCCCAGCAAAACCGCCTGCCGTGCATCTACCTGGTGGACTCCGGCGGCGCCAACCTGCCCCGTCAGGACGAGGTGTTCCCCGACCGTGAACACTTCGGCAGGATATTCTTCAATCAGGCCAACATGAGCGCCGAGGGCATCGCCCAGATCGCGGTGGTCATGGGCTCCTGCACCGCCGGCGGCGCCTACGTGCCGGCCATGGCCGACGAAACCATCATGGTCCGCGAACAAGCAACCATCTTTCTCGCCGGGCCGCCGTTGGTGAAAGCCGCCACGGGCGAAGTGGTCAGCGCCGAAGACCTCGGCGGGGCCGATGTGCACTGCAAAATTTCCGGGGTGGCCGATCATTACGCCGACAGCGATGATCACGCACTGGCGCTGGCACGGCGCTGCGTCGCCAACCTGAACTGGCGCAAGCTCGGCCAGTTGCAGAGCCGCCCGCCCCAGGCGCCGCTGTATGCGGGTGACGAGTTGTACGGCGTAATCCCGGCAGACGCCAAGCAGCCTTTCGACGTGCGCGAAGTCATCGCGCGGCTGGTGGACGGCTCGGTGTTCGATGAGTTCAAGGCGCTGTTCGGCACCACGCTGGTCTGCGGCTTCGCCCATCTGCATGGTTACCCGATCGCCATCCTTGCCAACAACGGCATCCTCTTCGCCGAAGCCGCTCAGAAAGGCGCGCACTTCATCGAACTGGCCTGCCAGCGCGGCATTCCGCTGTTGTTTCTGCAGAACATCACCGGCTTCATGGTCGGCCAGAAATACGAGGCCGGCGGCATCGCCAAGCACGGCGCCAAGCTGGTCACCGCCGTGGCCTGTGCGAACGTGCCGAAGTTCACGGTGATCATCGGCGGCAGCTTCGGTGCGGGCAACTACGGCATGTGCGGCCGCGCTTACGACCCGCGCTTTCTGTGGGTGTGGCCCAACGCGCGGATCGGCGTCATGGGCGGCGAACAGGCCGCCGGGGTGCTGGTGCAAGTCAAGCGTGAACAGGCCGAACGCAGCGGCCAGACCTTCAGCGCCGAGGAAGAAGCGGCCCTGCGCCAGCCGATCCTCGATCAGTACGAGCATCAGGGCCATCCCTGGTATTCCAGCGCCCGGTTGTGGGACGACGGTGTCATCGACCCCGCGCAGACTCGCGACATTCTCGGCCTGGCCATCAGCGCCTCGCTCAACGCCGCCATCGAACCGACCCGCTTCGGCGTGTTCCGGATGTGACCCGAGAGAATCGCCCCATGACTGATTTCGCCACCCTCGACATCGCCCTCGACCCACGCGGGTTCGCCACGCTCTGGCTCAACCGGCCGGAGAAAAACAACGCCTTCAACGCGCAGATGATTCGCGAGCTGATCATTGCTCTGGATCAGCTGCAGAAGGACGACAGCCTTCGCTTTCTGCTGTTGCGCGGACGCGGCCGGCACTTCAGCGCCGGCGCCGATCTGGCCTGGATGCAGGAGTCGGCCAATCTCGACTACAACACCAACCTGGGCGACGCCCGGGAACTGGGCGAGTTGATGTACAACCTGGCCAAGTTCAAGGCGCCGACCCTCGCCGTGGTGCAAGGGGCGGCCTATGGCGGCGCGCTGGGCCTGATCAGTTGCTGCGACATGGCCATCGGCGCCGACGACGCGCAGTTTTGTCTGTCGGAAGTGAAGATCGGCCTGGCGCCGGCAGTGATCAGCCCGTTCGTTGTGCAAGCCATCGGCGAACGTCACGCGCGACGCTATGCGTTGACCGCTGAGCGTTTCGACGGCAACCGGGCACGGGAAATCGGCCTGCTGGCCGAGTGTTACCCCGCCGCCGAGCTGGAACAGCACCTGGAACACTGGATCGCCAACTTGCTGCTTAACAGCCCCCAGGCCATGCGCGTCAGCAAAGACCTGCTGCGCGAAGTCGCCGACGGTGAGCTGACCCCTGCCCTGCGCCGCTATTGCGAGAACGCCATTGCGCGTATTCGCGTCAGTTCCGAAGGCCAGGAAGGTCTGCGCGCGTTTCTGCAGAAGCGCGAACCCGCCTGGCGCGGCGATGCGGACACTCCACAAGCCACGCGCACCCCACAAGGAGAGTCGCACTGATGAGCGTCCCCCACACACAACCGCTGAGTTCGGTGCTGATCGCCAACCGTGGCGAAATCGCCTGCCGCGTCATGCGCACGGCCAAGGCCATGGGCCTGACCACCGTTGCCGTGCACAGCGCCACCGACAGCAACGCGCGGCACGTCCGCGAAGCTGACATCGCGGTGAACCTCGGCGGCAGCAAGGCCAGCGAGAGCTACCTGAAAATCGACAAGCTGATAGAGGCTGCCAAGGCCAGTGGCGCCCAGGCCATTCACCCCGGTTATGGGTTTCTCTCGGAAAACGCTGGCTTTGCCCGCGCCGTGGAACAGGCCGGCCTGATTTTCCTGGGTCCGCCCGCCTCGGCCATTGACGCCATGGGCAGCAAGTCGGCGGCCAAGTCGCTGATGGAGACCGCTGGCGTGCCGTTGGTGCCCGGCTATCACGGTGATGCCCAGGACGCCGCGACCTTCCGCGAAGCGTCCGCCCGTATCGGCTACCCGGTGCTGCTCAAGGCTACGGCCGGCGGTGGCGGCAAGGGCATGAAGGTGGTCGAGCGCGACGAGGATCTGGCCGAAGCGCTGGCGTCCGCGCAACGTGAGGCGCAGTCGTCGTTCGGCGACTCGCGCATGCTCGTCGAAAAGTACGTGCTCAAGCCGCGCCACGTGGAGATTCAGGTGTTTGCCGACCAGCACGGCCACTGCCTGTACCTCAACGAGCGCGACTGTTCGATTCAGCGCCGTCATCAGAAGGTCGTCGAAGAAGCGCCCGCGCCGGGCCTGACCCCACAAATGCGTCAGGCCATGGGCGAGGCGGCGGTGCGCGCGGCACAGGCCATCGGCTACGTTGGCGCCGGCACGGTGGAGTTTCTGCTGGACGCCCGGGGCGATTTCTTCTTCATGGAAATGAACACGCGCCTGCAGGTCGAGCACCCGGTGACTGAGGCGATTACCGGGCTGGACCTGGTGGCCTGGCAGATTCGCGTGGCCCAGGGCGAGCCGCTGCCGATCACCCAGGCGGAAGTGCCGCTGAACGGCCATGCGATTGAAGTGCGGCTGTATGCGGAAGATCCAGCCAACGATTTTCTGCCTGCGACCGGGACGCTAGCGCTGTATCGCGAATCGGCCTCGGGGCCGGGACGCCGCGTTGACAGCGGCGTGGCGGAAGGCGACGAGGTTTCGCCGTTCTACGACCCGATGCTCGGCAAATTGATTGCCTGGGGCGAGACCCGGGAAGAAGCGCGCTTGAGACTGCTGGCGATGCTCGACGAGTTCGCCATCGGCGGCCTGCGCACCAACCTCGCGTTTCTGCGCCGCATCATCGCGCACCCGGCCTTCGCCGAAGCGGAGCTCGACACCGGGTTCATCCCGCGTTATCAGACCGATCTGCTGCCAGCGACCGAGGGTTTGACGGAGGAATTCTGGCAGTTGGCGGCGCAGGCTTACGTGAGCACCGCGCCAGTGACCGTCAGAACCGACGATACCCATTCACCCTGGTCAACCACCAAAGGCCTGCGCCTCGCCGCCCCTGCCGAAGTGACGTTGCACCTGGCGTGTGGCACGCAGAGCCGAAGCATCGTGCTGCGGGGTGATTCGCAGCAAGGCGTTCGGCTGAACGGCGAACGCTTGTTGATCGAGCAGGACGGCGTGCGTCACCAGACGATGGCGATCCGTCGGGCCGACACCTTGTACTTGCGCTGGCAGGGCGACGTGCATGCCATTCGCCCGGTTGATCCGATTGCCGACGTGGATTCGAGCCACGGCCATCAAGGCGGCCTCACCGCACCCATGAACGGCAGCATCGTTCGGGTGTTGGTCAGCGTGGGCGAACAAGTGCAAGTCGGCACACCGCTGGTGGTGCTGGAAGCCATGAAGATGGAACACAGCATCCGCGCGAACACAGCGGGCACCGTGGCAGCGCTGTATTGCGCCGAAGGGGAAATGGTCAAGGAAGGGATGGTGTTGGTGGAGCTGGAAGCTATGGTACCGGCCGAATGATCGGCTGCTGGCTGGCTGCAATCTAATGTGGGACCGGCTTTAGCCGGGAAGACGTCGGTCATGACACCGCTAAATTGAGGGTGTTAACACTGGCCTCTTCCCGGCTAAAGCCGGTCCCACTAAAAGCATCGCGCGCAGTCAGTGAGATCGGGACTGAACTCCAATTGTGGGGCCGGCTTTAGCCGGGAAGGCGGCATTGGTCACACCGCAAAACTAAGGGTGTTAACACGGGCCTCTTCCCGGCTGAAGCCGGTCCTACCAAGATATCGCGTGCAGCCAGTGAAATGAGGAGGCCTGAACGACCTCCTCATTGTTTTTACGCCGCTACTTCATACAACTTCAGCACTTCCACCTCGCCACTGACCAGGCTCTGGCGCATCCGCGCCGCCTGCAGTGCCGCCGCTTTCATGGCGCTTTCCTTGACGTGACCGTAACCACGAATGCGCTCCGGAAGTCGCGCAAGACTCAGCGCGGTGTGCCGATTGCTGGCACTGAGGTTGCCGAGGATCAGCTCGATGTCCCCCACGTAAGCATCGATCAACTCGCGCTCCTGACGACGCTCGACGCTGCGCCCGAACGGATCCAGCACTGTGCCGCGCAGGAATTTGAATCGCGCCAGCACGTCGAACGCCTTCAGCATCCACGGACCGAAACTGCGTTTGCGCGGGGTGCCGTTGTTCGGGTCGCGCTTGGCCAGCCAGGACGGTGCCAGGTGAAACTCGATGCGGTAATCGCCTTCGAACTGCGCTTCCAGCTGACGGGTGAAGTCGCCGTTGCTGTACAGCCGCGCCACCTCGTACTCGTCCTTGTAGGCCAAGAGCTTGAAGTAGTTGAACGCCACTGCCTCGGTCAGCGCAGGGGGCTGGCCCGGGAACAGCCGCGCTTCGGCATCCCGCACCCGATTCACCAGCGTCAGGTAACGCTCGCTCAACGCGCCATTCTGATAGGCGATCAAGCCGTGGACGTTGCGCGTGACGCGCTCTTCCAGGGTCAGGTGCTCAGGGTCCGGCGTGGGCTGGCTCTGTGGACTGGCAGCGGCTTGCACCGCTCGCAAGTCAAACGCTGCACGACGCCCCCACAGGAACGCTTGCTGATTCAGATTGACTGCCACACCGTTAAGCTCGATGGCTTTTTCGATGGCCGCAGAGGTCAACGGGATCAACCCCAGCTGGAAGGCATAACCCAGCATGAAGAGGTTGCTGGCAATGCTGTCACCCATCAATTTGGTCGCTAGGTCGGTCGCCTGCACAAAGTGCGTTTTCTCAGCGCCGACGGCTTCGCGAATGGTCTGCATCATCGCTTCGGCCGGGAACTCGGCATCGGGGTTGCGGGTGAATTCAGCGGTCGGCGTCTGCTGACTGTTGATCACCGCATGGGTTTTCGCGCTGTTGAGCTTGGCAATGGCATCGGGGCCCGACGCCACCAGCAGGTCGCAACCCAGCAGCAGATGGGCCTCACCGGCCGCGATGCGCACGGCGAACAGATCTTCCTGGCGCGCGGCGATACGAATGTGGCTGACCACCGGGCCAAACTTCTGCGCCAGACCGGCCTGGTCGAGCACGCTGCAGCCCTTGCCTTCCAGATTGGCCGCATATCCGAGCATCGCGCCCACGGTGGTCACGCCCGTGCCGCCCACGCCTGGCAGCAGAATGTTGTACGGCTGGGCGAGGCTCGGCAGTGTCGGCTGCGGCAACTCAGCGAACGCCTGGGCCTGCTTGGGCAACTGCGGCTTGCGCAGCTTGCCGCCATGCACGGTGACAAAGCTTGGGCAGAAACCCTCGACGCAGCTGAAGTCCTTGTTGCAGGCGCTTTGATCAATCTCGCGTTTGCGCCCTTCAGGGGTTTCCTTCGGCAGCACCGACAGGCAACCCGACTTGATGCCGCAATCGCCACAGCCTTCGCACACGGCCGGGTTGATGATGGCGCGCTTGTCCAGATCAACCATCGTCCCGCGTTTGCGGCGGCGGCGTTTTTCCGTGGCGCAAGTCTGGTCGTAGATGATCACCGACACGCCCTTGAACTCACGCAGCTCGCGCTGCACGGCGTCCAGGTCGCTGCGATGGTGGAAAGTGGTGATCGGCGCAAACTGCTCGCGGCTCGGGTATTTCTCCGGCTCGTCCGAGACCAGGGCAATGCGCTGCACGCCCTCGTTGAACACCTGCCGGCTGAGCTGATCGACGCGCAAGACGCCGTCGATGGGCTGGCCGCCGGTCATGGCGACGGCGTCGTTATAGAGAATCTTGTAGGTGATGTTGACCTTCGACGCGACCGCCGCCCGCAGCGCCAGGTGCCCGGAGTGGAAGTAAGTGCCGTCACCGAGGTTCTGGAACACGTGGGGCGTTTCGGTGAACGGCGCCTGGCCGATCCAGGTCACGCCCTCGCCGCCCATTTGGGTGAAGGTCTCGGTTTCCCGGTCCATCCAGATGGTCATGTAATGACAGCCGATGCCGGCCAGGGCGCGACTGCCTTCCGGTACGCGGGTCGAGGTGTTGTGCGGGCAGCCCGAGCAGAAATGCGGTGTGCGCTGGGTGCTGAACAACGGCGCAGCAAGGGCTTTTTCCTTGTCGGCCAGAAACTGCAGGCGCGCGTCGATTTTCGGGCTGCTGTAGATCGGCGCAAGGCGTTTGGCGATGACCCGGGCAATCATCGCCGGCGTCAGCTCGGCCAGGTTCGGCAGCAGTGAACGGCCTTCTTCGTCGAATTCACCGACGACGCGAGGGCGCTGATCCACCGGCCAGTTGTACAGCTGGCCGGTGAGCTGATCCTCGATCACGCTGCGTTTTTCCTCGACCACCAGGATTTCATCCAGCCCTTCCGCGAAGCCGTGCACCGAGACCGGCTCCAACGGCCAGCTCATGCCGACCTTGAGCACGCGAATGCCCACCGACGCGCACAGGTCCTCGTCGATGCCCAGCTCTTCCAGGGCCTGACGCACGTCGAGGTACGACTTGCCGGTGGTGATGATGCCCAGACGCGGCTGCGGCGAATCGATGACCACTTTATTGAGGTTGTTGGCCCGGGCGAACGCACGGGCGGCGTAGATTTTGTAAGTGTTGAGCCGCGCCTCTTGAGCGAGGGGCGGGTCGGGCCAGCGAATGTGCAGGCCGCCTTCGGGAATCTGGAAGTCTTCCGGGATGTGCGTCTGGATGCGCAGCGGATCGACCTCGACCACGGCCGAGGAATCGACGTTTTCGGCGATGGTTTTCATTGCCACCCAGCAACCGCTGTAGCGTGAAAGCTCCCAGCCGATGATGCCGTAGTCGAGGATCTCCTGGACGTTGCTGGGGTTCAGCACCGGGATCATCGAGGCGATGAAGGCGTGTTCGCTCTGGTGCGCGATGGTCGAGGATTTGCAGCCATGGTCGTCGCCAGCGAGGATCAGCACGCCGCCATTTTCGGCGACGCCGGCCGAGTTGCCGTGTTTGAACACGTCGCCGCAGCGATCAACGCCCGGGCCCTTGCCGTACCAGAGGGCGAAGACGCCGTCGTATTTGCCGTGGGGGAACAGATTGACTTGCTGACTGCCCCAGACCGCCGTCGCGGCGAGCTCTTCGTTGACGCCGGGCTGGAAATGGATGGCATTCTGTTGGAGATAATCCTTGGCGTCCCAGAGGCTCTTGTCGAGGTTGCCCAACGGCGAGCCGCGATAGCCCGAGATAAACCCGGCAGTGTTGAGCCCGCGGGCTTCGTCGCGCTGCTTCTGCAGCATCGGCAGGCGGGTCAGCGCCTGGGTTCCGGTCAGGTACAGATTGCCGGTTGCGAGTCGGTACTTATCGTCCAGACGAATATCAGCCAGGGACATTCAGGCACTCCTTTGTTTTTATTAGTGCGTTTTGAATGCGGCGCCAGCGGCGTTTGCAGCCTTGCTGGCGCCTCGCCGTCAGGACGGTTCAGCCCGACGGTCACAAACAAAATACTGCCTGCCCGGCGCAGGCTTTTTCTTCCTAAATCGCTGTGAATCTGCTCATATCGTGCATGCCCGTTCCCGTTCAAGAATAAAAAAGGGTCAATTCATGCAGGTTAAGCTCAGCCCCATCGATCGCAAGATCCTCCGTCTGCTGCAGCACGACGCCGATCTCTCTGCCGCCGAGATCGCCGAGCGCGTCGAACTCTCGCAGTCGCCTTGCTGGCGGCGCATCAATCGTCTGGAAGAAGAAGGCGTCATCGAGCGCAAGGTCGCCCTGCTCAATCCGGCCAAGCTCGGGCTGACCATGACGGTGTTCGTCGACGTCAAGCTGTCCGGCCACGGGCGCAAGTACCTGACCGAGTTCGAGGAGGCGATCACCGGATTTCGCGAGGTGCTGGAGTGCTACACCATGGCCGGCGACATGGATTTTCTGCTGAAAGTGGTGGTGCAGGACATCGCCAGCTACGAGCGTTTTCTGCGCGACCACCTGCTGCAAAGCCCCCATGTGCAGGAGGCGCATTCGAACATTGCGATGAGTGTGGTGAAGCGCACGACAGAATTGCCGATCGACTAGGCTGCCGATCGACTGGGAGGCAAAGGCAAAAACCGCCCACGGGGAAAACTCTTTTCGCTCAGGCGCGAAAAAAGCATTGACTCTCAAATGGGAATGATTATTATTGAGCGCAACCGGTCGCGAGACTGGTTGGTAACCCAGAAGCCTTAGGTCGGCTTCCGGATTATCTCCTCATCAGGCTAATCACGGTTTTTGACCCGGCTTATAGCCGGGTCTTTTTTTTATGCCCTTTTCGGGTCTGGGTTCGGTCGGGTGTTGCGTCTTCAGGCTAATGAAGAGGGTTTGACAGTGATCTGTCTTTTCGATGGCGCGTATCATAGCAAATGGATCGAGCGATGGGCCGATGCCGCTGTCAAAAACCGACACATTCAGTAAAAAATTCCGAATTCACGACGTTGTTTTCCGCGACCGCCGCTATTTAAACAGTGAGCAAGACGCCATGACTCAGCTCCTCGACTCGTTGATAACCAACGCTCCCGTGTCGCCCGCCCTGGGCGCGAGCGCCGAAACCGACCTGTACCGACGCCGCCTCCAGCGGCTGCCGCGCAGGGTTCAACAGGTGTTTCTGCTGAGCCGTCTCGACGACCTTTCCTACACCGATATCGCCCAGATGCTTGACGTGGACGCCCGCACCATCGAGCGCTGCATGACGGTTGCGCTTGAGCATTGCGTCAGCGAATCCGCCGAATATGACCCGGCGCGGGCGGTTCTGCTTCAGGCCCTGGGCTGGTACGTGCACCTGCAAAGCCCTCAAGCCACGGCCAGCCAGCGTATCGAGTTTCGTCACTGGCTCGACGCCGATCCACGACACCTGGCGGCGTTTCAGCACAGCGAGCAGTTCTGGCGCGCGCTGCAGGCTCCGGCTGCGATTATGGGGGCCAGCGGATGGCATCGGCGCAAACCCCGCGTCTATTTCGGCTGGTTGCTGGTGACGATGCTGCTGTGCGGCCTGCTGGTCACCGCCGAGGCTTACAGCTGAGGCAAGCCCTGACTCTTTGGCGAACTATTCTGTCGCTGCCCTTCAACCTGATGCGTGTAAAGTGATTGTCATAACAGCCCAGCGAGGCAATCAGACCTGCGTCGATTGCCTCCCGATGGCCTCGTAATGGTAGATCATGCAATCAGGACGCTCCCGTGACTCAAACCGCCCTTTCCATTTCCGCCGATTTCGACAGCGGTAACATCGTCGTTCTGGACGCCAGTAACCCTAAAGCGGTGCAACTGGCGATTCGTCCCGACACCCGCAGCGCGCATTTCCAGTGGTTCCATTTCAAGGTCGACGGCCTGCAGATCGGCGAGGCCCACGGCTTCAGCCTGACCAACGCCGGCGAGTCGAGTTATAACCGCGCCTGGACCGGCTACAACGCAGTGGCCTCCTACGATCAGAAAACCTGGTTCCGCGTGCCGAGCCGGTTCGACGGCAAGGCGCTGAACTTCGAGCTGACGCCCAGCGAACCCCAAGTGTGGTTCGCCTACTTCGAACCCTACAGCCGCGAGCGCCACGACTGGCTGGTGAACGAAGCGTTGAACAAGGCCGGTACCGAGGTGCTGGCCACCGGCAAAAGTGTCGAGGGCCGGGACATTCCATTGCTGCGCAAGGGCGACGGCGCTGCGGGCAAGCGCAACATATGGATCATCGCGCAGCAGCATCCCGGCGAGCACATGGCCGAGTGGTTCATGGAAGGCATCATCGAGCGGCTGCAGGAAAACGACCCTGAGTTGCAGGCCTTGCTGGCCTCGGCGAACCTGTACCTGGTGCCGCACATGAACCCGGACGGCTCGTTCCACGGGCATCTGCGCACCAACGCTCAAGGCAAGGACCTCAACCGCGCCTGGCAGGACGCGACCCCCGAGCTCAGCCCGGAAGTGTTCTTCGTCAAAGCGCAGATGGAAAAATATGGCGTGGACATGTTCCTCGACGTCCACGGCGATGAAGAAATCCCCTATGTCTTCACCGCCGCCTGCGAAGGCAATCCGGGGTACACCGACCAGCAAGCGCAACTGGAAGCGGATTTCCGCGCGCGGCTGGGTGGCTTGACCCGGGACTTCCAGAGCCGATACGGCTACCCGAAATCGGCGCCGGGCGAGGCCAACATGAACCTGGCATGCAACAGCGTCGGCGAGCGCTACCAGTGCCTGTCGCTGACCCTGGAAATGCCGTTCAAAGACAATGATGACGCGCCGGATGTCATCACCGGCTGGTCAGGCCAGCGCTCGAAACAGCTGGCCCGCGATGTGCTGACCACGCTGGGACAGATGGTTTCGGTACTGCGCTGAGGCGTGAGCTGAGATTTCGTGCCCTGTAGAAACGTCATCGCCAGCGGGTTTGTGCCCGCTGGCGATGGCGTCGATTGCGGTGACAACAGACATCAACCCCGCGATTTCCCCCGCAACATGCTGTCCAGCACCTCATCCCTCCTCACCCAGCCGTGAAACAGCGCGGCGGCCAGATGCACCAGTATCGTCAGGAAGAACAGGTACGCCAGGTAGGCGTGGGCCTTGCGCAGCAGTGCGAAGGTGTCCGGGTTGGCGGCAACGATGGACGGCAGCCGCACCGAACTGCCGAGCATGACCGGATCCCCTGCGGCGGAAATCATCGCCCAGCCAATCAGCGGCATCGCCAGCATCAACCCATACAGCACGTAATGGGACAGCTTGGCGGCCAGCGCCTGCACAGCCGGCAAGTCAGCCGGTAACGGCGGCGTTTGAGTGGTCACACGAACGATGATCCTGACGATGACCAACAGCAGAATCGCGATGCCCAGGGGCTTGTGCAGGTTCAGCAGCCACTCGTGCCGCTCGGACACCGACGCGACCATGCCGGCGCCAATAAACAACATGGCGATAACCATCAGGGCCATCAGCCAGTGCAGCAGGCGCGCCAGTGGGGCGAAATGCTTGACGGGCGTACTCATGGCTGTTTCTCCTGGGCGGGCTCGGCTTTGAGCTGATCGACTTCACTCGTGCGACGCATATACGACGCGGCATAGGCAGCCGAACGCGCGGCGAGCAGCGGGTCATCCGAGCCTTCAATGCCACTGGGCAAGATCAGCGGATCGTAATTGATGTCGCGGCAGTCACCATTCAGCTGCGGGCTGTCGGAATTGACCACAAGGGTACCGGCGTCCACGGTCTTGTGCTCACCGGACCAGGCTTTGGATGCGTCGTTGGTCGGGTCCTGAGGGTTGGCCAGGGTCAGCATCAGTTTCCAGCGTTGGGGGCCGCTGGCGAGTCTTTCGCTGAGGTCCTTGTCCAGATAGTCCTTGGCGTCGGGCGCAGGTGCCGCATCGGTCGCTTCCGGCACCAGACTCCAGCGCACGGGTTGACGCTTGCCGTTGGCATCCACCAGCACGAATGCGTTGACGCTGTTGTAGGTCTCGGTGACGAAACTGGCCGAAGGCTTGGCGGTTTTGACCCAGGCCAGAAACGGCTGGGCTTCCGGGTGCGCGGCAAAGAAAGCCGGGGGTTTCGCCGGGTCGGGCTTGCCGGTCCTGGGGTCAGGTCCGGTGGCGATTTGCAGATCGATAAAGGCCTCGGGGGTCCCGACCGGAAACACCGGCATGCTGTTCATGCCGGTGCGCCACTGCTGTCCGTTGGGCTGAGTGAACTGCACGGCAAAACTGCGCAGCGGCGCGCCGCTGTCGGGGGAATACGGATTGCCGGTGGGCACGGCCAGACGACCAATCACTGGCGTGCGTCCGCTAGCGAAGACTTCGGCTTTGGACAGGCTGGCAGCAGCACCGTTGCTCTCGAACACGCCGGCAACGCAGATGCCTTTCGGGTGATTGCGACGGTAACCGGGGTGTACGCCGTTGTTGCGCTCGAACACGTCAACCACACGCGCCGGCGTCAGTCGCTGTGGGTCGAGGCTGCCATTGACGTAGGCGAAGGCGCCAGCGGCGACCAGCACGATCAGGCCAATACCGGCCAGACGTGCGAGCTTTTGGGAATTACTGAGCGGCGGTTTACGGGGATACGGTGGCTCACGGTCAATCATCGATAACACTCCGGGCTTTTAGCCTCTGGGGACAGCAAGGTGCGCAGCACGCTTGTTTATAGCCGGATGCTCGGGTTTTGTCAGGTTAAGGACTTAGAGCAGTTCGCTGCCGGAGCACGGCCAGAATCTGCGGCTGATCTTACTGGCCCCTTCCCGGCTGAAGCCGGTCCCACTAACCGACCGCGTGCGACTGTAGGACCGGCTTTAGCCGGGAAGGCGTCATGCGTCACGCTGCAAAACCGAGGGTCTTACGGCATCAACCATTCAGCTTCGACGGCTCGCTCTGCAGCAACACCTTGGCATGAAGGCTCGCCAGGGTGCCGTTTAGCGTGGAAGCCCCGCGGCCCTGCTTCGCCTCTTTGTCCTGTTGCAAGGCCTGCTGCAGCGCGCTGAGGAAATTCTGGGTCTTGGAGGTGGAGATCGGCGTATGGGTTTCTTTTTCCAGACGCCCCATCACGTACTTGGCAATGCGGGTCGACTGGCTGGCCGACTGACTCAGCGTCGCATCGACCAGTTCGCCCTTTTTATAGCCGATGCTGGTTTTGCTGCTCGCCTGATCGCTGACCTGGTAATACAGGTAATTCTGCGTGGTGGGATCAGTGCTCAATGCCAGCTTTTGCCCGCCTGGCAGGGGCTTGTGATAACTGGCCGTGAGGCGCGATTGCTGGTCCTGAACGATGGTCCGATTCATCTGGTCGCGGCCTTTGGACTGGGTGCTCTGCGACAAGGTGTAGGCAAAGGAATCGAGCTCGCCGGGGCGGCCCGGGTTGCCTTCGACGCTTTTCTCGCTGACCGACGCGCTGAAGTCGCCCAACCCGGTCAACAGGCCGTGATCGGTGTCGGTCAGCTCGATCGAATTGATCGTCTGCGGCGCCGAGGACACCCGCGTGTCCGGGTAATGGCTGTGCAGCGTTTTGAAGGCGTCCTCGAACATCGACAGCAACTGTGCATCGCCGTCGCCACGCTTGCGCGCCGCCTCGATCTGGCTGACGTAGCCGTCCAGCGCTTTGGCCTGCTGAGCGCTGTCACCCCGAATGACGGCGTTTTTCAGGTCCACGGACAGGTCGAGATTGCCCAGCGCGCCGCTCATGCGCACCGAACGCTGATCGGCATCGGCGTGCAATTCGAGGGTCTGGGCGCTGCCGTCTTCTAGCTTGAGGCTGGTTTTCAAATCAACGGAGGCAAAGGTCTTGGTGTCGAACTGCGTCAGGGCGTCGAGCTTCAGTGTCGGCGGTTTGGACGTCAGGCCGTCGATGGCCGACTGAAAACCGTCCGCCATGGCATTCAGCACATTCAGCTCGTCGTCGCTGAGCTTGCCGCCGCTCACCTGGGCCTGCACCGCCAGGCCGTCGTCCTGGCTGGAAAGGCTCAGCTCGATGGTTTTGCCGCTGGCGGTTTTCAACGTCAGGCTGATGCTGTTGGCCGGATTACTGTGCAGGCGGTCCTGAGCAGCAGCGAGCTCTGCAGGCTCCAGCGCTTTGCCGGTCGTCGAGCGGAGGACCGATTGGGAAATATTCTGGCCGGTCTGGGCCAACTGACTGAGCAGCGTCGCGCCCAGGCCCTGGAAGCGACCCGCTGTGGCAGAAGTGCTGAGATTGCCCATCATCGCCAGCGAGACTTTGTCCTGCCGAGTGTACTCCCAGGCGGGGGGTACGTTGGCGTCAGGCATCAGTCCCCGGACGTTGTAGACCAAAGAGGCGCTGTCCTTGTCGTCCTGGCCGAGCATCACGACGGACGATGGCGTGGCGCTGGTGGTGTTGCCAGCAGCAGCGTTGTCATTCAGCGCCACGGCGGCCGCCGGTTTGACTACCGGCATCAACTGGGCGGATGAGGTGACCGAAGAAATCGCTGACATGGCACTTCCCTGTTCAAGTGAGTAATAGACTTCCTGAACAGGGTGTCGGCGGACGCCTTTGTAACTTGAGCGATACGAAGCCGATGCAAGTGCGACACAGTGAAAACCTGGAAGCACTGACGCCGCCCAAGGCAAGCGCGAGAGCAAGGGCTGTCATTTCACTATTTTGTTTCTCTGGTGGGATCTGCGCCGTAAGTCGGCCACAATACGCACCGATCCGAGGCTCCAGGGCTTCACGCCTTTCGGTTCGCCGCCAAACCCGACACCCCCCAGGACTGAGCAATGCCCCAAGAGCGAATCGCTGCACTTCGGCTACCCAAACCCATCCAGGGTCCGATCGATGATCTGGTGCGAGCGTTGAACGCCGCCACCACCAAGGAAGACCTCGAACGCGAGGCCGCCATGGAGATCAGCTTCATCCTTAGCCTGGAGACCAGCAAACGGCTGCGCCCGGCCGATGTTGAAACCCTGTACATGATCTTCGACGACGCCGTGCAGGAACGGCTCAGCCAACTGGCGGATCAATCCTGATCGGACGGCTCGCAGCGTCCCTCACTGGCGCGCCGTAGCGTTGCCGCGTCATAGCGTCGGCGCGCCGCTGTAAACCCCTCCGCCTGTTCGATGACCCAGGTCCACAGCGGAATCATCTGCACCAGCAAGCCCATGCCCAGCTCGGTCAGCGCGTATTCGACGCGCAACGGCTTCTCGCCGAAGTCATGACGACTGATCAGCCCGTCGCGCTCCAACTGGCGCAGGGTGTGGGTGAGCATCCGCTGGGTGACGCCGTGCAGTTGGCGACGGAGCTCTGCGTGGCGCAATGGGCTGGTCACGCCCAGCGCATGCACCACACCCAGTGACCATCGGTTGCCGGAGTGGCCGAGAATATCGCGCTTGAGGCCGTCTTCATCGTCGCTGAGTGCCCGACAGGCGCTCTGCGACCGACGCACGATTTCCTGCGCATCCAGGCCGCTCGGTATCACCGCTGTGCCTACTTTTTGCCCGCCGATGTCCATGACAAGATCCCCAGCCTCACGTTAAGTGCGTCAAAAAGGGGCTCACCATGCAGGCTGATATTCAAAACGTCAAACCACACATTCTGGTCCTGGGCGCGGGCGAACTCGGCCTCGCCGTGCTGCGAGGACTCACCGCCCGTGCGGACGAATCAGCGAGCATCAGCGTGCTGTTGCGCCAGGCCAGTATCGAAAGCGCTTCCGCGGAAAAGCAAAAGGAAATCGCCGCGATCAGGTCCCTTGGAGCGGCCATTGAAGTGGCTGACATTGCCGACGCCTCGGTGGAGGAACTCGCTGCGGTACTCAGCCGCTACGACACCGTGATCAGCTGCGTGGGATTCGCCGCAGGCCGCGGCACTCAGCGCAAGCTGACCCAGGCCGCCCTCGCCGCAGGGGTCAGACGCTACGTCCCCTGGCAGTTCGGCGTCGACTACGACGTCATCGGCCGTGGCAGCCCACAGGACCTGTTCGATGAGCAACTGGATGTGCGCGACCTGCTGCGCACTCAGTCCCGAACCGAATGGCTGATCATTTCCACCGGCATGTTCACCAGCTTCCTGTTCGATCCGGCGTTCGGCGTCGTTGATCTGCCTGGCGGGCGGGTCAATGCACTGGGCAGCCTGGACACGGCGGTCACGGTGACAACGCCGGAAGACATCGGCAACCTCACCGCCGCCATCGTGCTTCACCGCCCGCATTTCATCAATCAAGTGGTGTATACCGCTGGCAACACCCTCACCTACGGCGACCTGGCTGACCTGCTTGAGCGTGTCACCGGACGGACATTCGAGCGCCGAGTCTCCAGCGTGCAGCAGTTACGTGCGGCCCTTGAGGAAATGCCCGACGACAACCTGCGCAAGTACCGGGCGGTGTTCGCCCTGGGGCAAGGCGTGGCGTGGAACGTGGCGCAGACCTTCAATGGCCAGCACGCTATCGCGGTCACCGATGCCGAGGGTTGGGCACGGGCGCACCTGCCGCGTGGTTAATCTGTGCACACGCGCAGGATTTTTCCGGCGCAGACGTATCCAATGCCGAGACGGCCCCACGGCCTGCATTTCGAATGGTTTCAGCAAAGGACCCCACATGACTTTCTACATTTACCTCATCGCCTGCTGCGCGGCGGCCAGCACCGGCATCATTTTCAAACCCGGCAGCTGGTACGAGTCGCTGCAAAAACCACGTTTCACCCCACCCAACTGGCTGTTTCCGGTGGCCTGGACGACCATCTATCTGTTGCTGGCCTGGGCCGGTTATCGCCTGACACTGATCCCCGGCAGCGAAACCGTGCTGGCGTTGTGGGCTGCGCAGATTGCCTTGAATACCCTGTGGACGCCGGTGTTCTTCGGCGCCCATCGCATCCTGGCGGGCATGATCATCATCTTGCTGCTGTGGCTGGTGGTGGCGGCCATGGTCGTGCTGGGGATCCAGCTGGACCTCATTACCGGGCTGATCCTGTTCCCCTATCTGGTCTGGTTGACCGTCGCTTCGGCGCTGAATTTTTCGATTCTGCGTCATAACCGGTAACGCGAATCAGCCAGCCCTGGCCCGGCCGGCTTGCTGAATCAGCAGACCGGCCAGCGCCGACACCGCCAGCAGGACCACCACTCCACCGTAGACATTGGTGGTGGTCACCAGCCCAGCCGTCTTGATCGACACACCGGCCAGCAGCGCCGGAATGCAGAACGCCAGATAACTCAGGGCCAGGAAGGCCGCCATCAACGCGCCCCGCTCGTGGGCGTGGGCCAGCGGCAGCAACAGCCGCAAGGCACCGAGGAAACTCGCACCGAAGCCGATCCCCGCCACCACCGCGCCGGTAAAGAACAGCCACAACCAGCCCAGATTCACCGCCGCCAGAATCACTGAAACCCCGACCGCGAGAAAACTGCAGCCCACCAACAAGGCCAGACGGGGCGCGCGCAGACGCAGGTTATGGATCGAAATCGCGCCACTGAGGGTCAGCGCTGCAACGGCAAAACCACCGTTGAGGACTGAGGTCGACCCGGTCGCGGCCGTCAGCAGCGACGGTGCCAGCGACAGGAAGAATCCGCCCAGCGCCCAGGCGGCGATGTCGGCCGGCAGCACCAGCAACAACGTGCCCCTCGCCTGCGCAGGTACGCCGAGCCGCGGCCGCAGGGTTTTCAGCACGCCCGGCTGCGGCGTCACCGTTTCAGCGATCCGCAACAGATACATGGCCTGACCCACAAACGCCGCGAGAAGCAAGCCATAGGCGAGGCCCATGG
The DNA here is from genome assembly GCF_050268485.1 of Pseudomonas sp. NPDC078416. Taxonomy (NCBI): domain Bacteria; kingdom Pseudomonadati; phylum Pseudomonadota; class Gammaproteobacteria; order Pseudomonadales; family Pseudomonadaceae; genus Pseudomonas; species Pseudomonas sp. NPDC078416. The sequence goes on from NZ_JBNNGV010000003.1 coordinate 205,219, forward strand.
GCAGCGGCGCGTACTCCACCAGTGCGCTGGTGCCGAGGGCGCCCAGTGCCATGCCGAACATCGGTGTGATGCTGTTAAGCAGCGGACCCTGCTGCGCATCGCTGTCGAGCATTGCAGCACCCAGCGCGCTGGTTGCAATGCCCGTCGCCACGCCTTGCAGCACTCGCGCGACGATCAGCCAGCTGACGTCGGTGGCGGCGATGAACAGCAGCATCGAGACGATCTCCAGCAGCAGCCCGATAAAGATCACCGGGCGGCGGCCGAGATAATCGGACAGCGAGCCGAACACCAGCAGCGTCGCCAGCAGGCTCAGGGCATACACCGCGAAAATCACCGTCAACAGGGCCGAGGAAAAACCCCACGCTTGTTGATAGAGGTGGTAAAGCGGCGTGGGCGCACTGGACGCGGCGAAGAAACACAGCAGCACAAAAGCCAGAAAACCCAAGTGGCTCCGCCCCCGACCATCGACTTGCGGGTTCTGCAAAGAATCAGACACGAGTACACTCTCCCGAAAAAGCACACCACAAAAGCTATTAATTAGCTTTAGCAGTGTGCGAGCAGCGTCTGCTTAAAGCAAATACTTTGTGTTAGGGTCCGCAGCATGGCTATCAAAGAAGGCATTCGCACCGGCGGCCGCAGTGCCCGGGTGCAGACATCGATTCACGCGGCGGTTCGCGATCTGCTTCAGGAGCAGGAGCGTTCGGCCCTCAGCGTGCCCATGATTGCGGCCCGGGCCGGTGTGACGCCGTCCACCATTTACCGGCGCTGGGGCGACCTGACTTCCCTGCTGGCCGACGCCGCTGTCGAGCGTCTGCGCCCCGACGAGCCGGTGGATTGCGGCAACCTGCGCGACGATCTGCGCACTTGGGTCGAGGTCTATCTCGAAGAAACCAATTCGGCGCCCGGCCGCGAGATGATGCGCGACGTGGTTTCCAGTAGCGCGACCCTTTGCTCGGGCAAGTGCCTGAACATGGTCCGCGATCAACTGCAGATCATCATCGACCGCGCCCGGGACCGCGGTGAACAGAGTCCTTCGGCGGATGAACTGGTCGATGCCGTTGTCGCGCCCATGGTCTATCGCATTCTGTACGCCGAATCGGCACCGTCCCTTGAGCGCATGCACCAGCTGCTGGATCGCTGCCTGAGCTGATCCTTCGCCACTTGTGCTCGCGGCCGAACGAGCATCGGCCGCGACGACTGGGTATCATGGACGGCCATCGATCACAGGCGCCCTTCCCCCCATGCACACCCTTGCAGACCTGCGTGCCGGCAAACTGGCAGGCATCACGCGGCTCAACCTCAGCGCCGACCTTGTCGAATTCCCCGAGGAGATATTCAGCCTCGCCGATTCGCTGGAAGTGCTGGACCTCAGCGGCAACCGGCTGACCGAATTGCCCGCCGACCTGCACCGTCTCAAGCGCCTGAAGATCCTGTTCTGCTCCAACAACCCGTTTACCCGCCTGCCGGAATGCCTCGGCCTGTGCGAGCAGCTGTTCTTCGTCGGCTTCAAGGCCTGTGAAATCACTGATGTGCCCGCCAGCGCGTTGCCACCCTCGCTGCGCTCGCTGGTGCTGACCGACAACTGCATCGAGAACCTGCCTGAAGCCATCGGCGACTGTGCGCACTTGCAGAAGGTCATGCTTGCGGGCAACCGGCTGCGGCAACTGCCGGAATCACTGGCTCGCTGCCAGCGCCTGGAATTGGTGCGGATCGCGGTCAACGACCTCCATGAACTACCGCGCTGGTTGCTGGAAATGCCGGCGCTCGCGTGGCTGGCTTTTGCCGGCAATCCGCTGAACGACATCCACACCGAAGCGCCGATCCGGCAGATTCCGTGGCCGCAACTGGCGCTGCAACAGGTGCTGGGCGAAGGGGCTTCCGGAGTGATTCAGCAAGCGCAGTGGCGCCCGAATGCCGACGTATCGGCGCTGGACGTTGCCGTGAAGCTGTACAAAGGCGACGTCACCAGCGACGGCTCGCCGTTGAATGAGATGCAGGCCTGCATTGCGGCGGGCCGTCATGCTCATCTGATTCCGGTGCTCGGGCAGATTCAGGACCATCCGCAGGGCGCTCGCGGCCTGGTGATGGAGCTGATTTCGCGTTCTTTCGTGACACTCGCACGCCCGCCGACCCTGGAATCCTGCACACGGGACACTTACGTCGGCACTCGGCTGAGCGTTTCGACCGTGAAGCGAATGGCTGCCGGAATTGCAGCGGCGTGCGCCCATTTGCACGCCCATGGCATCAACCACGGCGACCTGTACGGTCACAACATCCTCTGGAACGAGGATGGGGATAGCCTGCTGGGGGATTTCGGCGCGGCGGCGTTTTACCCGGATGAAGAAACCGGACGAAGGCTGGAACGCATTGAAGTCCGGGCGTTCGGGGTATTGCTGGGAGAATTGCTGGATTGCTGCCCGGAGAGCGATTCGCAGACTGCGGCGCTACGGGCGCTGGAGCAGCGTTGCGTGCAGGCGCAGGTGATGCAGCGACCCGGGTTTGCGGAGATAGACAGGCAGTTTTAAACCCTGAAGACTTGGGTGTGACGACCGGCCCCTTCCCGGCTAAAGCCGGTCCCACTAAAAGCCCGCGGTGTGCCAGTCAGACCCATACAACGCACGCGGTGTGCCAGTCAGACCCGCGCAACGCACGGGGCGTACCAGTCAGAACCATGCATGCATGGAGGCGTTTCAGCGAGACCCGATCCAGAGGACGCCGTGCAACCTGTGGGACCGGCTTCAGCCGGGAAGACGCTAGCATGAGCACCCTCAATTTCGCGGCGTACCATCCGACGCATTCCCGGCTAAAGCCGGTCCCACTAAAAGCCCGCGGTGTGCCAGTCAGCCACATACAACGCACCCGGTGTGCCAGTCAGAACCATGCAATGCATGGGGGCGTGTCAGAGAGACCCGATCCAGAGGACGCCGTGCAACCTGTGGGACCGGCTTCAGCCGGGAAGAGGCCAGCATCGACGCCCTGGATTTCTCAGTGTGCCCACCGACGCATTCCCGGCTAAAGCCGGTCCCACTAAAAGCCCGCGGTGTGCCAGTCAGCCACATACAACGCACCCGGTGTGCCAGTCAGAACCGCGCAACGCACGGGGCGTGCCAGTCAGAACCATGCATGCATGGGGGCGTGTCAGCGAGACCCGATCCAGAGGACGCCGCACAACCTGTGGGACCGGCTTCAGCCGGGAAGAGGCCAGCATCGACGCCCTGGATTTCTCAGTGTGCCCACCGACGGATTCCCGGCTAAAGCCGGTCCCACTAAAAGCCCGCGGTGTGCCAGTCAGCCACATACAACGCACCCGGTGTGCCAGTCAGCCACATACAACGCACCCGGTGTGCCAGTCAGAACCGCGCAACGCACAGGCCGTGTCTGCGGCACACAATCCAGAGGACGCCGTGCAACCTGTGGGACCGGGGTAGTCAGCCTTATCCGGCCAGACCGACGTACACGTTTTGCACGTCATCGTGGCTGTCGATCGCTTCGAGGAAGGCTTCGACCTCGGCCATCTGCTCTTCGCTCAGGCCTTCGACCGGGTTTTTCGGGCGGTAGCCGATCTTGGCGGATTCAACGGTGAAACCAAACTCAGGCAGTGCCTTGCACACGGCGTCGAGGTCGGTGGTGTCGGTGTAAAACGTCGCAACGCCCTCTTCGCCTTGTTCAACGTCCTGGGCGCCGGCTTCGATGGCGGCTTCCTCGGCGTCCGCTTCGGGTGATGCGGCAGCCGCATCGATCATGCCCAGGTGATCGAAATCCCAGGTAATCGAACCCTCGGCACCCAGCTGGCCCTTGCGGAACAGCACGCGGATCTCGGACACGGTACGGTTGATGTTGTCAGTCAGGCACTCAACGATGACTGGCACTTTGTGAGGCGCGAAGCCTTCGTAGGTGAGTTTCTCGAAGTGCACGTGCTCGCCGAGCAAACCAGCGCCTTTCTTGATGGCGCGTTCAAGGGTTTCGCGCGGCATCGAGGCTTTCTTGGCCTGCTCGACCACCAGACGCAGGCGCGCGTTCATGTCGGGGTCAGCGCCGGAGCGCGCGGCAATCATGATTTCCTTGGACAGCTTGCCGAAAATACGCCCCTTGGCGTTGGCTGCCGCTTCTTTGTGTTTGACCTTCCACTGTGCGCCCATGATTGCTCTCTTGTTCCGGTGGCGATAAATCGCTCGGATCCGACGCATCCTGCACGCCGGGCCGATGACGATAAACGCTGAAAATAGGGGGATCGGTAATGACAGGCCGGGGGTGAACCGCGGCGACCGGCGCATTTTATACACGCTGGCGTAAGAAGACACCCCTGAGACGCGCCACCGCCCTGACCTGAATCAGCGATGCTTGAACGCCGGCTCGCGCTTCTCGATGAACGCCGCCATGCCTTCCTTCTGGTCCTCGCTGGCAAACGCCGCATGGAACACCCGTCGCTCGAAGCGAATCCCCTCGGCCAGGCTGACTTCAAAGGCGCGATTCACGCTTTCCTTGACCATCATGGCCACCGGCAACGACTTCGCCGCAATGCCGGCTGCCACTTTAAGCGCCTCATCCAGCAACTGCTCTTGCGGCACGATGCGCGCCACCAGCCCGGCACGCTCTGCTTCGACGGCGTCGATCAGGCGCCCGGTCAGGCACATTTCCATGGCCTTGGCCTTGCCGACCGCGTGGGTCAGGCGCTGGGTCCCGCCCATGCCCGGCAGCACGCCCAGCTTGATTTCCGGCTGACCGAAGCGCGCGTTGTCCGCCGCCAGAATAAAGTCGCACATCAGCGCCAGCTCGCAGCCGCCGCCCAAGGCAAATCCCGAAACGGCCGCAATGATCGGCTTGCGGCGATTGGCCACCCGATCGCTGTCGCTGAACAGGTCGTCCAGATAAATCTGCGGGTACTTCAGCTCGGCCATTTCTTTGATGTCAGCCCCGGCAGCAAAAGCTTTCGCCGAGCCGGTCAGGACGATGCAGCCAATGCCGTGATCGCGTTCCAGTTCATCAAGGGCGTGATTGAGTTCGCTGATGAGCTGCGCATTCAGGGCGTTGAGCGCCTCTGGGCGATTAAGGGTCAGGAGCGCAACACGACCTCTGACTTCTTTTAGGATTGTCATGTAATTCATTGTTTTATAAACCTTTGTTATTTCGTGAGCCAAACAGCCGCTCTCACAGAATCGAGATGCAAAACATTGCATAAGGCATTGATATCAAACGATAAGCTCAACAGCCATCGCAGTCGCTTCGCCGCCACCGATGCAGATCGCCGCAACCCCTCGCTTCAGTCCACGCTGCTTCAACGCCGACAGCAACGTCACCAGAATCCTTGCCCCCGATGCGCCAATGGGATGGCCCAATGCGCAGGCGCCGCCATGGACGTTGACCTTGTGATGGGGCAGCTCCAGGCGGGCCATGGTGACCAGTGCAACGACCGCGAACGCTTCGTTGATCTCGAAAAGGTCCACGTCAGCCACGGACCAGCCGGTCTTGCTCATCAGTTTGTCGATGGCGCCTACCGGTGCGGTCGGAAACAGCCCGGGCTCATTGGCATAAGCGGCGTGGCCATGGATGACCGCCAGCGGCGTGAGCCCGCGTCGCCGGGCTTCGGACTGGCGCATCAGGGTCAGGGCTGCAGCGCCGTCGGAGATCGAACTCGAGTTGGCGGCCGTCACCGTGCCGCCCTCGCGGAACGCCGGTTTCAGCTGAGGGATCTTGTCCAGCTTCGCCTTGGGCGGCTGTTCGTCCTGGTGAATGGTCTTGCGCTCCTTGCCGACGGTGACTTCCACCGGGACGATTTCAGCGTTGAACCAGCCGCGCGTCATGGCTTCCTGCGCCCGGGTCAGCGAGGCGACCGCAAAACCGTCCTGGGCTTCTCGACTGAAGTTTTCCAGCCCCGCGCACTCTTCGGCAAAGGTACCCATCAGTCGACCTCGATCGTAGGCATCTTCGAGGCCGTCGAGAAACATGTGATCGATGATCTGGCCGTGGCCCATGCGGTAACCGCTGCGGGCTTTCTCCAGCAAATACGGTGCGTTGGACATGCTCTCCATGCCGCCGGCGATGACCACGTCGGCGCTGCCGGCCAGTAGCATGTCGTGGCCGAGGATGGCCGCCTGCATGCCCGACCCGCACATCTTGTTCAGCGTGGTGCAGGTCGTGGCGTCGCTGAGCCCGGCGCCCAATGCCGCCTGACGCGCCGGCGCCTGACCCAGTCCGGCCGGCAGCACACAACCGAACAGCACTTCATCGACCTGCGCTGCATCGATCCCTGCGCGCTCAACCGCAGCGCGGATGGCGGCGGCGCCGAGTTGCGGCGCGGTCAGGCTTTTGAGATCGCCCTGAAAGGCGCCCATGGGCGTGCGCGCAGCGCTCACGATCACCACGGGGTCGTCGTTCAACGTCTGGCGTTTGTTCAAAGACATGATGGAGTTTCCTCGATTAGCGAGCGGCCATGCGCAAGGCGCCATCCAGTCGGATCACTTCGCCGTTGAGCATGCTGTTTTCGATAATGTGGCGCGCCAACGCGGCGTACTCTTCGGGCTTGCCCAGGCGTGGCGGGAATGGCACGCCGGCGGACAGGCTTTCGCGCACCTGGGGGGTCATGCCGGCCATCATCGGGGTTTCGAAAATGCCCGGGGCGATGGTCATGACGCGAATGCCGTACCGAGCGAGTTCACGGGCGGCGGGCAAGGTCAGGCTGACAATGGCGCCCTTGGAGGCTGCATACGCCGCCTGGCCGATCTGGCCGTCATAGGCCGCGACCGACGCCGTGTTGATGATGACCCCGCGCTCACCATCGGCATCGGCCGTGCTTTCGGCGATGGCCACGGCGGCGAGGCGCAGCAGGTTAAAGCTGCCGATGAGGTTGACGTTGATCACCCGGCTGAAACTGTCGAGGCCATGGGGGCATTCTTTGCCGAGGATTTTCTCGGCGCCGACGATACCTGCGCAGTTGATGACGCCGTTGATCTGGCCGAACGCACTTAGCGCCGCGTCCACAGCGGCCTGAACGGCGCTCTCCTGGGTGATGTCGCTGACGCTGGCGCGGGCCTTGTTGCCCAGCTTTGCTACCTGGGCCGCGAGCGCCTCGGCGTTGACGTCCACCAGCATCACGCTGGCCCCTGCGTCGATGAGCATCTGTGCGCTGGCCGCACCCAGCCCGGACGCGCCGCCACTGACCAGAAATACCTTGCCGTCGATCTGCATGATTGTGTCGTCCTTACACTTTTCTTGTTGGAGTGGCGAAATACTCCGCTCTGCCGCGCCGATGGGCAATGGTCAAAGCGCGCAGAACGCCTGGCGGTTTTGGCCAGTGGCGATCCGCGCGCTTGGGCGTTGCGACATCGTTGGGTCCTCAGGCAAGCGCGGTGTAGAACTCGCCGGGTCAGGGCAGCAGGTAACGCATCACCGCTTCGCAGATCATCACCTTCTGCCGGGCCTTGACCGCTTCGTCATCCAGGTCGATCTGGAAAATCTCGGAAAACGTATGGCGGTTCGACACGCGATAGAAACAGAACGAACTCATCAGCATGTGCAGGTCAACGGCCTGTACGCCCGGGCGGAATACGCCGTCCTGCTCGCCGCGCCGCAGGGTTTGGTCCAGCGCCTGCAAGACATTCCGGCTCAGCTCGCGGATGGTGGTGGATTGTTTGACGTTGGCACCGTTGTGGATGTTTTCGATGCAGACGATGCGCACGAAGTCGACATTGCGGTCGTGGTGGTCGAAGGTGAATTCCACCAGCCGCCTGATCGCTTCTTCAGGCGCGAGCACGTCCAGATCAAGGCTGCTTTCCGTCGTGCGAATGTCGCCGTACAGCTTCTCCAGCACTTCGGTGTACAGCTGCTCCTTGCTGTTGAAGTAGTAATAGATCATTCGCTTGGAGGTTTGCGTGCGCTCGGCAATCGCATCGACGCGGGCGCCGGAGAGCCCTTGGGCGACGAACTCGGCGACGGCCGCCTGAAGGATGTCGTCGCGGGTTTTTTCCGGGTTGTTCTTGCGGGACTTGCGTGCCGGCTCGGTAATGTCATCTGCGGGCGCCTCGGCGAGGCTGTCGTCAACGGTTTTCATGCAGGGCTCACGTCCACGATGGGAGCGCGGGATTATGGGCCGCGCCCGAGCGTTTCACCAGACCGTGAGGACCGGGCAGCGGAACGTCGGTATCGGATCGAATCGATGAGGCTCGAACCTGGCGGGTGTTCGTGGGATTATTCGCGCCGCTGGACGCGACATCAGATGAAATGAAGCGTCCGGTTAGCGACATGATGCTTCGCGGGCCCATGCAACCCCTGCTGCGCAGACACCACCATAACAATTTCAACAACAGGCTTGATGCTTATGCGTTCCCCCTCTGCTTCGCCTGCCCCGGCCGCCTCCAGCCCCGCGCCCCCTCATGCCGGCATGAACGAGAAGATTCGCAGCGCCCTGGCCGTCGGCAAAACCCGTTGGGGCATGCTCGCACTGGTGTTCTTCGCCACCACGCTGAACTACATCGACCGCGCCGCACTGGGCGTGATGCAGCCGATCCTGGCGGCGCAGATGAGCTGGACGGCGATGGATTACGCCAACATCAATTTCTGGTTTCAGGTCGGCTATGCCATCGGTTTTCTGCTGCAGGGGCGTTTCATCGATCGGGTCGGGGTCAAGCGCGCGTTCTTTCTCGCGGTGCTGTTGTGGAGTGTCGCCACCGGCGCCCACGGTCTGGCGACTTCAGCGGCGGGCTTCATGGTCTGCCGGTTCATTCTCGGCCTGACCGAAGCCGCCAATTACCCCGCCTGCGTCAAGGTCACCCGGCTGTGGTTCCCGGCCGGCGAGCGCGCCGTCGCCACCGGCATTTTCAACGCCGGCACCAACGTCGGTGCGATGGTCACGCCTGCCTTGTTGCCGCTGATCCTGACGGTGTGGGGCTGGCAGGCGGCGTTCATCTGCATGGGCTCGCTGGGGCTGGTCTGGGTCATCACCTGGCGGCTGACGTACTTCAATCCCCAGGAACATCCCACCGTGCGCGCCAGTGAGCGGGCCTACATCAACGGCGATGCCGAAGCGCAAACGCAGCCTGAAGGGGAGAAAGTACCGTTCTCGCGCATCCTGAAAATGCGCGGCACCTGGGCCTTTGCCCTCGCCTACGCCCTCACCGCGCCGGTGTTCTGGTTTTACCTGTACTGGCTGCCGCCGTTTCTGAATCAGCAATACCACCTGGGCATCAGCGTAACGCAGATGGGCATCCCGCTGATGCTGATCTGGCTGACCGCCGATTTCGGCAGTGTCGGCGGCGGGATACTGTCTTCGTGGCTGATCGGCCGGGGCATGCGCCCGATGACCGCGCGCCTGCTGTCGATGCTGGTGTTCGCGCTGACGATCATTAGCGTGGTGTTCGCCGCCAATGCCAGCGGTCTGTGGGTTGCCGTGGCGGCCATCGCCTTGGCGGTCGGTGCGCATCAGGCCTGGACGGCGAACATCTGGAGCCTGGTCATGGATTACACGCCCCGGCACATGATCAGCACGGTGTTCGGCTTCGGCGGCATGTGCGCGGCCATTGGCGGGATGTTCATGACGCAGATCGTCGGCGCCGTGCTGACCGCGACGCACAACAACTACAGCGTGCTGTTCACCCTGATCCCGGTGATGTACTTCATTGCGCTGATCTGGATGTATTTCATGGCGCCGCGCGAGGTGGCGCCGTAAACCGGTAGAAGTGGGTTGAATCCGCAGGCGCCGACTGGCTGGCGAACCGGTTTGTACATCACCCCTCAGGCGCCTGACCCGCCCTCTATCGCGAGCAAGCTCACTCCTACAGGGGGCGTTGCGCGGGGCGATGCTCCCTCAGCCGCCCTTTTTGCGCTGCTGCCACGCCGCCGCCAGGCCGCTGAGGCAGATGATCGCGATGCCGGCCTGTGCGACGAGCGACGGCGAATGGTTGAACACGATGTAGCCCCACAGCCCGGCGAAGACGATCTGGCAGTAACCGAACGGCGCCAGCATCGCCGGCGCGGCGAAGCGAAACGCCTGGGTGAGCATCAGGTGCGCGACCATGCCGCAGGTGCCCAGGGCCAGCATGAACGGGATGTGCTTCCACTCCGGCGATTGCCAGAAGAACGGCACGATGGCGCTCATCAACAGACTGTTGAACAGCCCGGCGAAAAAGTTGCTGGTGGTCGGGCTGTCGTGGGCCGCGACCAGACGGGTCAGCAACTGATAGCAGGCGAAACAGAAGGCCGAGCCCAGCGGCAGTAACACCGCCGGCCGGAACAGCTCGCCGCCGGGATGCACGATGACCAGTACCCCGCTGAAGCCCACCAGCACGGCGATCCACTGACCACGGCTGACCGTCTCCTTGAGCAGCGGCACTGACAAGGCCGTGACCAACAGCGGCGCGAGGAAGTTGACCGCCGTCGCTTCGGCGATGGGGATGAACATCAGGCCGCTGGTGAACAGCAGACTGGTGCCCAGTAGGCACACCGCCCGCAGAGCCTGCAGCCCCGGGCGCTTGGTGCGCAATACGCGCAACCCCGCCGAGGGCATGAAAATGCACGCCATCAACCCGGTGTGCACCACATAGCGCACCCAGACCACCATCATGATCGGGTAGATGCCGGAGAGGTATTTGGACAGCGTGTCATGACTGGAGAACAGAAAGGTCGCGAACAGAATCAGTGCGATGCCCTTCAATGGCTGGTTGACGCCGGAGAGCGGCGTGCTGGTGGTGCTCATCTGCGTTCCTTTGGCCGTGCGTGAATGCGGGTCTGTCCCTTGCCGTGTCGAGCGCCGGCTTTCGTTCGAGGCGTCCAGCGTCAGCAAGAATATAGAAGGCACCGCCGGAGCACCAAGCAAACATGACCGCCCGGGTGTTTTTCTGACCGTCTGGATCAGACCTTTCCGCTCACCCGGATTTGCCGCAGACTGCCGCTATCGTCGGCTCGAAAAACGGACGCTCAATGGACCGCATTCAGGAAATGACCCTTTTCGCCGCTGTTGCCGAAGGCCCCAGCTTCGCGGCGGTGTCGCGTAACCTGAACGTGTCCACGGCCACCGTGACCCGGGCCGTCGCGCAGCTGGAGGCGCGGCTCGGCACCTTGCTGATCGTGCGCACCACCCGACAATTGCGCCTGACCGAGGCCGGGGTGCGCTTCGCCGACGACTGCCGGCGCCTGCTGGCCGACCTGCACGAGGCCGAAAGCGCCGCCGCCGGCATTCATGCAACGCCGCGCGGGTTGCTGACCATTACCGCGCCACAAGTGTTCGGCGACCTGCACGTGACGCCGGTCATGACCGACTACCTCAGTCAGCATCCCGAGGTTCAGATCCGTGGTCTGTTGATGGACCGGGTTGCCGGGCAGCTGGAAGAAGGCATCGACGTCTCGGTGCGCATCGGCGAGCTGCCCGACTCATCGATGACCGCCATTCAGGTCGGCAGCGTCCGGCGCATGGTCTGCGCCTCCCCCGCCTACCTCGCCGCCCACGGCACCCCCCGTCATCCCCACGAACTCATCGAGCGCGAAACCGTTTCCGTGATAATCACCGGCCGCCACCCGCCGTGGACCTTCCGCATCGACGGCCAGCATCAGGAAGTAAAGGTGCAATCGCGCCTGTCCCTGACGTCGTTCACAGCCTCCATTCATGCCGCCCTTGATGGCTGGGGCCTGACTCAGGTGCCGTCCTATCAGATTCGCCGACACCTGCAGGCGGGCACATTGCGCGCCGTGCTCGAAGACTTCGAGATCACACCGATGCCGGTTTACGTGGTCTACGTCGAAGGGCGAAGAGGCTCATCCAAAGTGCGCTCGTTCGTTGATTTCTGCGTTCAGCGTTTACGCGCGGACCTGGATTACAGCGCCGGGCGAGTTTGAGCGCGGGCACGCGTCCGCAGCCCAGCCTCTGCCGACCGGTTGAAATAGGGTTAGAGTAGTCACGCTGGCTCCGCCGTCCCTCGCCTGATCGGCAACGGAACCGGGGCGCTCTCCATCAATTGCCTGAAGGAAGACCCGCGTGAACCCATCGTCTCACCCAGCGAACATTGCCGAATTGATCGTCGCCGCCATGGGCGCCGGTCAGAAAATCACCGACATCCGCCCTGAATACGTGCCCGCCGATGCGGCCAGTGCCTATGCCCTGCAGCGCGAGATTCTGCGTCTGCGCGACACAACTGTGGGCGGCTGGAAGGTCGGCGCCAAGTCGCCGACCGGGCCAATCAATGGCGCGCTGCTGCCGGACGACGGTATTTTCGCCAGCGGCAGCCAGGTGGAGTGCGTCGACTATCCGTCGCCGATTCTGGAGCTGGAGATCGCTTTTCGTCTGGGTCGCGAATTCACCCCTCGCGACGAAGCGTATTCGGATGAAGAAGTGCTGGGCAGCATCGCGACGATGGGCGCGACCATTGAAGTGGTGTCGAGCCGTTTCGCAGCCTGGCCGAAGATCGAACCGTTGCTGGCCTTGGGCGACCTGCTCAACCATGGGGCGCTCATCATCGGGGAATTCATCGATTACGACGCCCGTTTTCCGTTTGATGAGCCTGCGCTCAGCTTTACCTATGGTGATAAAGATATCGTTCCGGGGGATGGAGCGAACCCGGCGGGCGACCCTCGGCGTTTGCTGCCGTGGCTGGTCAATCACCACACCCAGAATGGGTTAAGCGTGACGCCGGAGATGGTGATCACGACCGGTTCCTACACCGGCATGTACAAGACCCGCGCGCCGGGTCTGGCGATTGGCGAGATTCGCGGGCTGCCACCGGTGTCGGTGGAGTTGATTTAACCGCCTCCAGCTCGGGGATCTGCACGGCAGCGCGCACTTGCCCCACACACAGTCCGTAGGAGCCGGCTTGCTGGCGAACCCGATCACTCCGACACTGCGAGGGTGACTGACCCAGCGCATTCGCCAGCAAGCCGGCTCCTACAGAGACAACGTGGCGTTGCAGAGAATGCGATTACCCCGTAGGACCGGCTTCAGCCGGGAAGCTTTTGATTCGGGTGTTTAGGGGATCACGGCTCACCCCTGCCGCCAATACCCCGGGCGGTTGTAGACCTCTTTCAGAAACGCGATAAAAAAACGCACCTTCGCCGGCAGGTAATGCTGTTGCGGGTACACGCCCTGGATGTCGTAACTGGGCAAAGCGAATTCATCCAGCACGGTGACCAGCGCGCCGCTTTCAACCTCGTTCTGAATCTCCCACGTCGAACGCCAGCTCAGGCCCAGCCCGCGCTTGGCCCAGTCATACAACAGCTCGCCATCATTGCAATACAGGTTGCCCGCGACCTTGATCGCCACCGGCTTGCCGTCTCGCTGAAATGTCCAGCCGCGATGCTGGCCACCCTGCAGGTTGAACGACAGGCAATTGTGCTGCGCCAGATCTTCAAGCGCCTGGGGAAATCCATGCTCGGCGAAGTAAGCAGGCGAGCCACAGACCACGCGTTTGTTGGCGTACAGCTTGATCGCAACGTAGTTCGGGTCCAGCACCTCGCCGATGCGGATGCTCATGTCATAACCCTCGCGCACCAGATCCACCACGTTGTCAGTGAGGTTGAATGAGAGCTGCAAATCCGGGAACCGCGCCTGAAATTCCGGCGCATGGGGCGCGACGTGCTGACGGCCAAACCCTGCCGGCGCCGACACCACCAGGTGCCCGCGCACGCTGCTTTCGTTCTCGCTGATGCTGGCGTCCAGTTCCTCGAACGACTGCAGCACCAGCTTCGCATTCTCCAGGTACGACTCGCCGGCATCGGTCAGGGTCAGGCCCCGCGTCGAGCGATGAATCAGCTTGACGCCCAGACGATCCTCCAGCGCGCTTAACCGCCGGCCCATGATCACCGGCGTCACCCCTTCCACCAGCGCCGCCGCGGCAAAACTGCCACGGGTGGCCACCAGGACGTAGCTGCGCAATTCCGTATAGCGATCCATTCGATACTCCAGATACCGATAGAACGGATAAAAACAGCCATTCACAAAACATCGGATTCAAATCAGGCTGTTTACGTACAAAAACTATCGAGTTCAGGAGACTAACAAATGACCGTCATGAGAGCCATCGAAGCCGCCGTTCTGGTGATGCGTCGCGAAGGCGTCGACACCGCCTTCGGTATTCCGGGCGCCGCGATCAACCCGCTGTATGCCGCCTTCAAGAAACTCGGCGGCATCGACCACGTCCTGGCGCGCCACGTCGAAGGCGCCTCGCACATGGCCGAGGGTTATACCCGCGCCATCGCCGGCAACATCGGTGTGTGCATCGGCACGTCGGGCCCTGCGGGTACCGACATGATCACCGGTCTGTACTCGGCCTCAGCCGACTCGATTCCGATTCTGTGCATCACCGGCCAGGCACCGCGGGCACGGATGCACAAGGAAGACTTCCAGGCCGTGGACATCGCCAGCATCGCCGCGCCGGTCGCCAAGTGGGCGACCACGGTCATGGAACCCGGCCAGGTGCCGTACGTGTTCCAGAAGGCCTTTCAGTTGATGCGCAGCGGCCGGCCCGGCCCTGTGTTGATCGACCTGCCCTTCGACGTGCAGATGGCGGAGATCGAATTCGACATCGACGCCTATGAACCGCTGCCGGTGGTCAAGCCCCAGGCCAGCCGCAAGCAGGTCGAAAAAGCCCTGGCGATGCTCAACGCGTCGGAGCGTCCACTGATCGTTGCCGGTGGCGGCATCATCAACGCCGATGCGTCAGACGCGCTGGTGGAATTCGCCGAGCTGACCGGCATTCCGGTGATCCCCACGCTGATGGGCTGGGGCACGATCCCGGACGATCACCCGCAGATGGCCGGCATGGTCGGGCTGCAGACCTCGCACCGATACGGCAACGCAACGATGCTGGAGGCCGACCTGGTCCTCGGCATCGGCAACCGCTGGGCCAACCGCCACACCGGCACCGTGCCGGTGTACAGCGAAGGCCGCACGTTCATCCACGTGGACATCGAGCCGACGCAGATCGGCCGCGTGCTGACCCCCGATCTGGGCATCGTTTCCGACGCGGGCGCCGCGCTGGCGATGTTCATCGAAGTGGCGCGCGAGTGGCACACCGCCGGCAAGCTGAAGAACCGCAGCCACTGGCTTGCGAGCTGCCAGGAACGCAAGCGCACGCTGCAGCGCAAGACCCATTACGAAAACATCCCGGTCAAGCCGCAGCGCGTGTACGAGGAGATGAACCAGTATTTCGGCAAGGACACCTGCTACATCAGCACCATCGGCCTGTCGCAGATCGCCGGCGCGCAATTCCTTCACGTCTACAAGCCGCGTCACTGGATCAACTGCGGACAGGCCGGGCCGCTGGGCTGGACCATTCCGGCGGCGCTGGGCGTGGTCAAGGCCGACCCGAGTCGCAACGTCGTCGCGCTGTCGGGGGATTACGACTTCCAGTTCATGATCGAAGAACTGGCCGTCGGTGCGCAGTTCAAGCTGCCGTACATCCACGTGGTGGTGAACAACTCGTACCTGGGCCTCATCCGTCAGGCCCAGCGCAACTTCGACATCGATTACTGCGTGCAGCTGGCGTTCGACAACATCAATGCGCCCGAGCTGGAAGGCTATGGCGTCGATCACGTCGCGGTTGCCGAAGGCCTGGGCTGCAAGGCGATTCGCGTGCTGGACCCGGCGCACCTGCAGGCCGCTTTCGCCGAAGCCACCCGCCTGATGCAGCACCACCGCGTGCCGGTGGTGGTGGAGATCATCCTGGAGCGCGTCACCAATATTGCGATGGGCACCGAGATCAACGCGATCAACGAATTCGAGTCACTGGCCGAGAGCCGCGCCGACGCTCCCACCGCCGTCAGCCTGCTGGATTGATCGCGCCGGTTGCCAATAAGAATTCCGAAAAAGAGCTCAGAACACGAACAAGGAGTACGTCATGCCACGTTTATGCGCCAACCTGTCGATGCTGTTCACCGAAGTGGAGTTTCTGCAACGCTTCGAAGCCGCCGCCGACGCCGGTTTCAGCGGCGTCGAGTACCTGTTTCCCTATGACTTCAGCTCCGCCCAGATCAAGACCGAACTGGACCGCAACCGGCTGACCCAAGTGCTGTTCAATCTGCCGGCAGGTGACTGGGCCAAGGGCGAACGCGGCATCGCCTGTCACCCCGATCGGGTCGAGGAGTTTTACGCCGGCGTCGACCTGGCCATCGCCTATGCCAAAGTGCTCGGCAACACCCAGATCAACTGCCTGGCGGGGATCAAGCCCCAGGGGTTCGACGACGGGCTGATCGAAAAGACCTTCGTCGACAACCTCAAATACGCCGCCGACCGCCTGCAAGCCCAGGGTATCGATCTGGTCATGGAAATGATCAACACCCTGGACATTCCGGGGTTCTACCTGAACACCACCGCACAGGCCCTGGCGATTCGCGAGAAGGTGGGCAGCCGCAATCTGTCGCTGCAATACGACATCTACCACATGCAAATCATGGAAGGCGACTTGGCCCGCACCCTCGAAAACCACCTGCCGGCGATCCGTCACGTGCAGCTGGCGGACAACCCCGGTCGACATGAGCCGGGCACGGGCGAGATCAACTACGGCTTTCTGTTCAAGCACCTGGACCGGTTGGGTTATCGCGGCTGGATCGGTTGTGAATACAAGCCGCTGACCACCACCGAAGCAGGGCTTGGGTGGTTGAAAGAGCACAACCTGATCTGACACGCGATACCTGATCCAAAACTCAACCTGGCGTTGCCCGGAATGCAGTCCTGTAGGAGCGTGGCTTGTCCCGCGATCGGCCGGGAACCGGTCGTGAATCAACCCGCGATGTACGTCTGGCACACCGCGCTAACAGATTTTACTGCTGCTACGCAGCAGATCGCGGGACAAGCCACGCTCCCACAGGAACCGCGCAAGACATCACTAAGAGGTCACCTCTCATGGCTAACATCGGATTCATCGGCACCGGCATCATGGGCCTGCCCATGGCAGAAAACCTGCAGAAAGCAGGTCATCAACTGATTCTCTCCCGGCATTTCATTGCCCCGCCCGCGTCACTGGTGGACGGCGGCGCGACGGTGCTGGCCAACCCGCGGGAAGTGGCGCAAGAGGCGGAATTCGTCATCGTCATGCTGCCCGACACCCCGCAGGTCAACGACGTGCTGTTCGGCGAAAACGGTCTGAGCGAAGGCACCGGTGGCGGCAAAGTGGTCATCGACATGAGCTCGATCTCCCCTTCGGCGACCAAAGCGTTCGCCGAGAAAATCAACGCCACCGGCGCGCAGTACCTCGACGCGCCAGTGTCGGGCGGCGAAGTCGGCGCCAAGGCGGCCACGCTGAGCATCATGGTCGGCGGCGAGCAGGCGACCTTCGAACGCGCCCTGCCCCTGTTCCAGACCATGGGCAAGAACATCACCCTGGTCGGCGGCAACGGTGACGGCCAGACCGCCAAGGTCGCCAACCAGATCATCGTTGCGCTGAACATTCAGGCGGTGGCGGAAGCCCTCTTGTTCGCCTCGAAAAACGGTGCCGACCCGGCCAAAGTGCGCGAAGCGCTGATGGGGGGCTTTGCCTCGTCGAAGATTCTGGAAGTGCATGGCGAGCGGATGATCAAGGGGACGTTCAACCCGGGCTTCAGGATCGCGCTGCATCAGAAGGATCTGAACCTGGCCCTCGAAGGCGCGCGGGAATTGGGACTGAACCTGCCCAATACGGCCAATGCCCAGCAAGTGTTCAGCACCTGCGCGGCATTGGGCGGCAGCGGCTGGGACCACTCGGGGCTGATCAAAGGCTTGGAGCACATGGCGAATTTTTCGATTCGCGGGGATCACAAGCCTGACTGACTGGCATTGAGAGGTGTGTCGTTCATACCGGCCTCTTCCCGGCTAAAGCCGGTCCTACACAGTGCATGCCGCGGCCTCCCCGCTGATTGCACGCGATGCCGTTGTAGGACCGGCTTCAGCCGGGAAGAGGCCCGCCCTGCCGACACATCTCTGGGCCAGTGACAAAACCAAAAAAGCCAGGCCTCCTCGCGGACAGCCTGGCTTTTTTATGCAGCGGGGATTCAAATCACCCCGCCACCCGATCAGAAAATATTGATCGGATAATCCGCGATCAAACGAAATTCCTTCACGTCGCCATCCGGCTGATCGCCGTTGGCGGTGTGCCAGGCCTGACGCATGCGCAGGGACAAGTCCTTGGCCGGACCGGATTGCACAACATACTTCGCTTCAAGGTTGGTTTCGTGGTGGTCGCCGTCATCGCCATAACCGGTGTAAGTGCTGTTCGACGGGATATGAGACCCATCAATGTCGTCACCGTGGATATAACGGACCATGAAACTCAGCCCCGGCGCGCCGTAACTCGCCATGTTCAGGTCGTACCGCGCCTGCCAGGACTTTTCCCCCGGACCGTTGAAGTCGGAGTACTGAACCGAGTTGGCCAACAGTATCGAATCCCCGGTGTCGCCCGCGCCGTTATTACCGAAGGCCACATAATCGAACGGCGTGTCGCCATGCACTTTCTGATACGCCAGGGTCAGCGTATGGGCAGTCAGGAATGAATAAGCTGCCGCCAGCGACCAGGTCGTGTTGCTGATATCGCCCGCCTTCGCGGCGCCGCTGTCATTGGTGCGGTAGATATTGAAGTCGAAGTTCAGCGACTGTTGATCAGAGATAGGTAACGTGTAATTGGCATTGCCGTAGTACTGATGCCAGACGTCCTTGAGATCCGAACCGTACACGCTGACCGAAAGATTATCGGTGAGCGCATATTTACCGCCTGCGTAATCAATGCTGCTGGCTTCGACGTTGGCATACGCCGCCCAGATGCCGTGATCATTGTTGGTCGTGATCGGGCCGTTGCTGCCGGTGAAGTGGCCGCCGTCGAGTTCCAGATTGGCGATGTCACTGCTCAGCAGGTTAAAACCCGTCGCGGTTTGCGGAAACAGTCGCGAGCCGCCCGCAGCAAACACAGGGGCCTGGGGCTGCAGATTGCCGTAACGCAATTCGGTTTTCGAGATGCGCATCTTCAGCGCCCCGCCGGCCGTGCCGTATTCATCCTGGGGATTGCCATGGCTGTCCACCGGCAGGTTGCCAGTGCCGGTGGTCCCGCCACCGCCATCAAGCTTCAGGCCCCAATAACCGTAGGCATCAACGCCAAAACCCACGGTGCCCTGGGTGAAGCCGGAACTGAAATTACCCAGCACGCCCTGGGTCCAGTCCTTGCTGTCATCCTTGCCGTTCTTGTTGTCCCGGTTGAAATAATAATTCTTCAGGTGAACAGTCAGACTGCTGTCGTCGACGAAGCCCTTGGCCTCCGATTGATCACTGACAACCGCTGCCGTTGCCAATTGACTGACACCCAGCGAAACCGCCAGCGTCATCAGATTCCATTTCACGAAAGTCATTGTTATCCCCTGTCTCGATTAAGCCCCAGCGCGTGCGCCCCCTGGATCCGGGGCACTGTTTCAAACTCACACGATGATTCAGCGCTGGAGCGGGCGTTGCGGCAGATGGAAAAGAAACACACATGCCAGTGACTGGACGGCTGTTCCAGCCAAAGGAGCACATTGATTATTGTTGATGACCGCTCTGTTCAGGGTATACCACGCACTTGAGGGCCGAAAATCTTGTAGCACTATCCGACCGACGGGATTCCCAACACGTCTTGATAGTCACTATCAATCTTCGTAATAGTCGAAAACTTTACGCCGGTGTTACCGTCGTCGGCGATGAAGAACACGAATCAATTGCCGGACGACTCCGCAGCGTCAGGCAATCGAATCATGCTCCGCTTCATCATTCCTTTGGTAAGACTTTTAGCCACCTCACGTCAGTGCGGTGGCTTTTTTTATGCCCGCCCCCTGCAAAGCATTCGCGGACTATCCCCGAACACTCAACAACAGAAAAATTCCCTCTAAAAAGACCAACGGGCTCTATTGCCTTAATAGCGAAAATACCTCAGCAGCCCCCTGGAAACTCCGATATAAAGCGCACCAAGTAATAGCGTTCTAATATCACGGACGCCTTCATTTTTGGTGCACTCCATGTTTAAAAATCTTTCAATTGCCAAACGCCTGGGTTTGGGCTTCGGACTAGTTCTCGCGCTGATGATTCTCGTCACCCTGGTGGGCGTTAACCGGGTCCACTTGATGGAATCCGCCCTGACCGACGTCAGTGAAGACGCCTCCGTCAAACAGCGTTACGCGATTAACTTCCGCGGCAGCGTGCATGACCGCGCCATTGCCCTGCGCGATGCCGTGCTGGTGCGCAACGACGCAGGCCTCGCCACCCACCTGCGTGACATCGAGCGACTGGACGGCCTTTATCAAGCCTCGGCCGCGCCCATGGACCGCATCTACCAGACCAAGGGCGCGTCGCCCCGTGAGCAAGAGCTACTGGCCAACATCAAGACGGCCGAACGCACTGCACTGAGCGCCACCGAAACGCTGCTGAAACTGCGTCAGCGAGGCGAGATCGATCAGGCCCAGACGCTGCTGATGGAACAAGTGTCCGGCGCCTACAAAGACTGGCTCGCGCGCATCAACGCACTGATCGACCTCGAAGAAGCGTCCATTGGTGACCACATCACGTCGGTACGGGCCACGGCCTCGCAATTTGCGTCGCTGATGTTGCTGGCCACCGGCATCGCCGTGGTGTTGGGCATCATCGCCTCGCTGCTGATCATCCGCAGCCTCAAGTCGACCCTCGGTGCTGAACCCCACCAGGTCGCGGCTTCGATCCGCCGTCTGGCAGCCGGCGAATTGACCGACAAAATTGAAACGTCCTACCCCGACAGCGTGATGGGAGCACTCAAGGCAACCAACCTGCACCTGTCCGCCACCATTACCGAAGTGCGCTCGGCCGCAGCGGCGTTGACTCACTCCTCCGCCCAGCTGCTGTCCAGTTCCGACAGCAACAGCGAGCAGATGCGCCTGCAGGCCAGCGAAACCCAGCAGATGGCCACGGCGATCAACCAGATGGCCAGCACCGTAAAAGAAGTCGCGGGCTACGCCAATCAGGCGGCAAATGCCACCCAGACCGCCGATAGCGAAGTCGAGAACGGCAAGCGTGTGGTTGAAGGCACCGCCCAGGCGATGGACCAACTGGCACGCAAGCTGGAAAGCGCGGCGGATTCGGTGGGCCAGGTGTCCAGCGACAGCCGCGCCATCGAAAACGTGGTGGCGGTGATCAACTCCATCGCCGAACGCACCAACCTGCTGGCGCTCAACGCTGCCATCGAGGCCGCTCGCGCCGGCGAGGCAGGCCGCGGCTTCGCTGTAGTGGCCGACGAGGTCCGCTCCCTGGCCAACCGCACTCAAGAGTCGACCAAGGAAATCCGCGACATGGTCGGTCAGTTGCAAAGCGGTGCGGTGAAGACCGCTGACCTGATGCGCGAAAGCCGCGAAATGGCCCAGCGTACCGTCGAGCAGACCCACGAAGCGCAAACCGCGCTGGTCAGAATCCGCCACGAAGTCGGCGCGCTCAACGACATGAACGCGCAGATCGCCAGCGCCGCCGCGCAGCAACGGACGGTGGCCGATGACGTCAGCGTCAACATCAACCGCATCCACGATTCGGCACTGGAAACCGCCGTCGGCTCCAATCAGGTGGCACGCTCCAGCCGCGAGCTGTCGACCCTGGCCGACGTGCTCACCGACCGCGTGAGTTTCTTCAAGGTCTGATCCTGCAAGGCTGCGTCGTTCAGGCGACGCAGCCCATTTGCGCCCTCACCCCGCCGCCTTGGTTTCCTTTCTTAAGACGTCTTGGTTCCGACGTCGCACCCGGCTTAATCGCTGGAGTCCCTCTGCACTTTCTGGTCTAGTAGCGATCCGATCATCCCGAGTCGACCGTGGTCGATTCCGTCATCCATTCGCTGCAACTGCCGCCCAAGCAAAGGTCCCGCCGATGTCTGCCCAACGTTTCAAGCACATCCTCTCCTGCCTGTCCCTGCTGGCCTGTCTGACCTCCACTGCCGCCTCCGCCCACGCCCATCTGGAAAGCCAGCAGCCCGCTGCCGACAGCGAAGTGAGCGCGCCCAAAGAGCTGCGTCTGGTCTTCTCCGAAGGCGTCGAAGCCACATTCACCAAAGTAGTGATCAGCCTGGACGCGCCCGATACGCCGACGGAAATCATCCAGACGCGCAACGTCGAAACCGATCCCAACGACCAGAAAGTCCTGATCGTGACCCCGGCCGTGCCGATGGTCCCGGGCAAATACAAGGTGGAATGGCACGCCGTGTCGGTCGACACCCACAAGAGCGAAGGCACCTACCGCTTTCAGGTGACGCCATAACCCCATGCACGAAGGACTGATCCTGTGCCGGTTCCTCCACTTCGGCGCAGTGCTGTTGCTGTTCGGGGTCGGCGCGTTCCGCAGCCTGTTGTTTGCCCGGCACCTGCTACCGTTTGAGGCCAGCCCCGCGGGGCCTCGCCTGGGTCAGTTGCTCGGGTGGGTCGCCGCCCTCGCCCTGGCGAGCGCGTTGGCCTGGCTGATGCTGACGGCTGCTTACCTGAGCAGCGACTGGAGCAGCGCAATCGATCCGTCCACTGTTGGGCTGGTGCTGGGCAGTACCTGGTTCGGTCATGTGTGGGTGGTTCATCTGCTGCTGAACGCGCTGGTGGTCATCCTCAATCGCCGGGTGAAGCCGAGCCTCTTGCTCGTCCTCAATGCCTTGTTGCTGCTGACCCTGGCACCCGTCGGTCACGGCGCAATGTTCGATGGGCTCAAAGGCCAGCTGTTGATCGTCAACCAGATGCTGCATTTGCTCGGCGTCGGCACCTGGCTCGGCGGCTTGTTAATGCTGGCCCTGCTGCTGAAGGCTGATGATGGGGTTGACCTCGCCTTCGTGTTGCGGCGTTTCAGCGGCATCGGCTACGGACTGGTGGCAGTCATCATCGCCACGGGCCTGATCAACGTTCGTGCGCTGAGCGGCGGGCTCTGGCCTGAGCCGGCGTTTGCCGGGTTCGGCCTGGTACTGACCGTCAAGGTAACGATGGTGTTGGGCATGCTGTCGCTCGCCGCGCTGAACCGGCAACTGGCCCGGTCGGCTGATCTGCCCATGGCTCGCCTGAGGCTGAGCGTCTTTCTGGAATGCCTGTTTGGCGCCGGCGCGCTTGCGGCAGTGTCGTTGCTTGGCACCTTGCCGCCGATGCCGGGCTGACGTGAGCGCGTGGGCTTGAACACAAGAGTTTGAACGCAAGACTCGGGGTGTCGCCTTTCATTGCGGCGGCTAACGTAAAGGCCAGTGAACCGTCAGAGAGCTGCCGACAATGAGCCGCCAACCGAGCAATCAGTCCTCCGAAAGTGTCGAGCTCGACCCGCGCTGGAACGCCGTGGTGTCCCGGGACGCCAGCGCCGACGGGCAGTTCGTCTATGGCGTGCGCACAACGGGTGTCTACTGCCGCCCGAGCAGCAGCGCACGCTTGCCACGCCCGGAGAACGTGGTGTTCTTCGACAGTGCCGCCGAGGCCGAAGCCGCCGGGTTTCGCCCGAGCAAACGTGCCGCCGCCGACCGCACCGGTCTGGCCGAGCAGCACGCTGCCGTGGTCGCTGGCGCCTGTCGACTGATCGCCGAAGCGGAGTGGCTGCCGCCCCTCGCCGAGCTGGCTGCCCATGCGTGCATGAGCCCTTGGCATTTCCACCGCGTCTTCAAAGCCGTCACCGGCCTGACGCCCAAGGGCTACGCCAACGCCCACCGCGCCGACAAAGTGCGCAGCAAACTGATCGACCACGGGCGCATCACCGACGCCCTGTACGACGCCGGTTTCAACTCCAACAGCCGTTTTTACGAAGCCAGCGCCGGCCTGCTGGGCATGAGCCCCACGGACTACCGCACGGGCGGCGCCAACCTGGCGATTCGTTTTGCCGTCGGCG
This sequence comes from Pseudomonas sp. NPDC078416, assembly GCF_050268485.1. Lineage (NCBI taxonomy): Bacteria > Pseudomonadati > Pseudomonadota > Gammaproteobacteria > Pseudomonadales > Pseudomonadaceae > Pseudomonas > Pseudomonas sp. NPDC078416. The sequence goes on from NZ_JBNNGV010000003.1 coordinate 228,974, forward strand.
AGTGCTTTCTTGGCGCAATTCTGGTGGCTCAAAGTGCGCGCGGCGTGTGCGCGATTCTGCTCGGCGATGACCCCGATCGACTGGTGCAAGACCTGCAGAATCAGTTTCACAGCGCCACGCTGATCGGCGGCGATGCCGACTTCGAGCGGATGATGGCCGAGGTGGTAGGGTTTATCGAGGCGCCGAAGCTGGGCCTGAATCTGCCGCTGGATTTGCAAGGCACGGCGTTTCAGCAGAGGGTCTGGCAGGCACTGGCGCAGATCCCGCCGGGCACCACCGCGAGCTACGCGCAAATCGCCCAACGGATCGGCGCGCCGACCGCCAGCCGCGCGGTTGCTCAGGCGTGCGGGGCAAACCGCATTGCCGTGGCGATTCCCTGTCACCGCGTGGTGCGCAGCGATGGCGCGTTGTCGGGTTATCGCTGGGGTGTCGAGCGCAAACGTGCGCTTCTTGATCGCGAGAGTCCGGTATCGGAGCAGGCCACCGAACAGGTAGCGATGTGCTCGGACGCTTTCCCGGCTGAAACCGGTCCTACAAAAGAAGCCAGGCATACAAAAGAAGCCGGGCATGCAAACGCCGGTAACAGCTTCTCGCTTGAGAAACCCTGACAGCGGCGTAAGGTCGCTGCACCGGATCTCACAAGGAGCATGGACGTGCCTTCGACTCTTCAAGCAGCGATAACCGACACCGCCCCCTCATTCTGGTTGATCGCCGACCAGCTCAACGCACGCAACGAAACCGAACGGCTGGACTACATCCGCTCGGGCTTCCCGCCCGGCTGGGTCAAGGTGCTGCGCAATGCCTTCCGCCTCAGCAACAGCCAGTTGGAAGCCTTGCTGGCAACCTCGGTCTCCACCCTGGAGCGCCGCCAGCGTCAGCAACGTCCGCTGGACATCGTCGGCTCCGAGCGCCTCGACCGGGTTGCCGCCCTCGCCACCCACGCCGCCGAACTCTTTGAAGACCAGAACACCGCCCGCCGCTGGATGGTCGCCCCCAACCGCGCGCTCAACGGGCAAACGCCCATCGCCCTGTGCGAGACCGAAATCGGCGCGCGCCAGGCACGCCGGGTGCTCAGCGCATTGCAGCACGGCGGGGTCGTCTGATGCAGGCCTGGAGGATCAGCAAGAACAGTGCAGCGAATGATCTGTCGGGCATGGGCGCCGCGCAGTTCGGCGGACGCTGGAATCATGCCGACCAGCCTGCGGTCTACCTGGCGCTGAGCGCGTCAGGCTGCGCGCTGGACACGCTCATTCAATGCGCGAGCCTGCCGCAGCCGGGTTTTCAGCTCGTTCACCTGCAGTTGCCCGATGACCCGGCGCTGTATTGGCAGCCTGCCCTCGCGCAGCTGCCGCCGGGCTGGGACGTCACGCCGGCTGACCGGCCCAGCATGGATTTCGGCAGCGCCTGGCTGGAACGGCGCGAGCAACTCGGTCTGATCGTGCCTTCCGCGACCATCACCCACACGCGTAACCTGCTGCTCAACCCCCGTCACCCCGCCATGGCGCAGGTCAGAGTGCTCGACGTGCGCCCCTTCACCTGCGGCTGATCAGCGCTGGGTGTCGACCACGATACGCCCGCGTACCTGCCCGTCCATCAACAGGTGCGCGGTTTCAACCACTTCACTCAAGCCAATCTCCCGGCTGATCAACGGCAGCAGCGACGGATCCAGATCCCGGGCCAGACGCGCCCAGGCGTCGATGCGGTCCTGGCGCGGGCGCATGACACTGTCGATACCGGCGAGGGTCACGCCGCGCAGAATGAAGGGTGCCACCGATGCCGGAAAGTCCATGCCTTGGGCCAGACCGCAGGTTGCGACCGTGCCCCAATACCGAGTGCTGGCACAGATGTTGGCCAAGGTGTGACTGCCCACCGAATCGATTGCCCCGGCCCAGCGTTCTTTGGCCAACGGCCGGCCGGGCTCGGCAAGGGTGGCACGGTCGATGATTTCTGCCGCCCCCAGGGACGTCAGGTATTCGCTTTCGCCCAAGCGGCCGGTGGAGGCCACGACGCGATAACCGAGCTTCGCCAGCAGTGCGATGGCGAAACTGCCGACTCCGCCGTTGGCCCCGGTCACCAGCACGTCGCCCTTGTCCGGGGTCACGCCGTTTTTCTCCAGCGCCATGATCGCCAGCATCGCGGTGTAGCCCGCCGTGCCGATGGCCATTGCCTGGGCTGGCGTGAACGCGCCCGGCAGCGGGATCAGCCATTTGCCCTGCAACCGTGCTCTCTGCGCCAGCCCGCCCCAGTGCCCTTCGCCCACGCCCCAGCCGTTGAGCAGCACTTGATCGCCGGGTTTGAAGTCAGGATCGCTGCTGTCCTCGACCGTGCCGGCGAGATCCACCCCGGGCACCATCGGGAACTGCCGCACGATCGGCCCTTTGCCGGTGATCGCCAGGCCGTCTTTGTAATTCAGCGTGCTGTGACTGACGCGAACAGTCACGTCGCCCTCGGGCAGCTGACTGTGGTCGATGTCCGTCAGCTCGGCACGGTAGCCTTTATCGTCTTTGTTGATCAGGATGCCTTTGAACATTGCCCCTCTCCTATTTAGACCGCTCGTCTATAACCAGACCTGAGAACATCAGCGCGGCAATCCGCGCAGAAATCCGATGATGAAGGTATTGAGCGGCTGCTCGTTCTGCACCAGTCGAGCCCGCAGCACGGCGCCCTCCCAGCCGATCCAGAAATACGCCGCCAGTTCTGAACAGTCGGTGCGCGCCGGCAGTTCGCCCGCCGCAATCGCTGCCTTGAAGCACACCGTCAGGCGCGCCTGCCAGTCGAGGAAAACCTTTTCCAGCGCCTCACGGAAGCCCGCTGGCAGGACGCTCACCTCCTGGCCCATGTTGCCCACCAGGCAGCCGCGCCGAAAATCGTGACGGGCGATGTTGACCTTTGATTCCTGAACGAACCCGGCCAGCCGTTCCAGCGGTGACAGCGTTTCATCGAGCAGCCAGCGGTCCAGGCGCCGGGCGAAGTAGCCGGCATAGCTGTCGAGCACCGCGAGCCCGAACACCTCTTTGCTGGCGAAGTAGTGGTAGAAAGAGCCTTTGGGCACGCCGACGCGCTTGAGGATGCCGTCGATGCCGGTGGCCATGAAGCCCTGCTCGGTCAGCACCTCGACCCCGCAACGGATCAGCGCCTCGCGGGTGTCGAAGTCATCGGGGCGGGCCACTTTGGGCGGGCGGCCGGGGCGTCTGGGTTTTGCAATGATGTCGTTCATGGGGTTGCATATTAGACCGAGCGTCTATTAAATCAACCGCATCTTTGCTTTTGCTGCTTTTTCGCGATGGAGACCTGCTGATGATTGCCTGGCCCGACACCCGCCTGCTCAAACTGCTGGACATCGAACTGCCTATCCTGCAGGCCCCCATGGCCGGTGCGTCCGGTTCGGCCATGGCCGTCGCGGTGGGTAAAGCCGGCGGCCTGCCCTCGCTGCCCTGCGCCATGCTGACCCGGGCGCAGATTCGCGAAGAAGTGGCGCGAATACGCGCAGGCACCCACGCCCCGCTTAACCTGAATTTCTTCTGTCACTCGATTCCGCCCGCCGACCCGCAGGCGGATGCAGACTGGAAACACCTGCTCAAGCCCTATTACGACGAGCTGGGCGCGGACTTCGATGCACCCACGCCCACGTCCAACCGCGCGCCGTTTGACGAAGCCGCTTGCGCGCTGGTGGAGGAATTGAAGCCTGAAGTGGTCAGCTTCCATTTTGGCCTTCCCGATCCCACATTACTGGCGCGAGTAAAGGCCGCCGGTGCGAAGGTGCTCTCCTCAGCGACGACCGTGGAAGAAGCCGTGTGGCTCGAAGCGCGGGGTTGCGATGCGATCATCGCCATGGGCTACGAGGCCGGCGGCCATCGCGGGATGTTCCTCAGCGATCAGCTTCACACCCAGGTCGGGACCATGGCCTTGGTGCCGCAGATCGTCGATGCCGTGACGGTTCCGGTCATCGCCGCCGGCGGCATTGCCGACAGTCGCGGGATTGCCGCCGCGTTCATGCTGGGCGCGTCCGCGGTGCAGATCGGCACCGCCTATCTTTTCACCCCGCAAGCAAAGACCTCGACGTTGCACCAGGCTGCATTAAGGCGCGCGCAGGACAGCCAGACCGCCATCACCAACATTTTCACCGGTCGCCCGGCGCGGGGCATCGTCAACCGCATCATGGGTGAGATCGGGCCCATGGCCGATGCCGCGCCGGCCTTCCCCACCGCGGGCGGCGCACTGATGCCGCTGCGCAGCAAGGCCGAGACCCGGGGCGACGACGGTTTCATGAACCTCTGGGCGGGTCAGGCAGTGGGCATCAAGCACTCGCTGTCAGCAGAAGAACTCACCCGGACCCTGGCCATCGGCGCCCTGGAACGGCTGGCCGGGCGCTAAGTCGGTGAGATAAAACCCCCTGCGCGGCAAGATCCGGCTTCCGCGCGGAGAAGAGTCGCTATATATTTCGCTGCATAGCGTTAAACCGACGTCCGGTTGGCGTTCTTTCTTATTCCGTTCGCTAGCCCGGAGCCGTCCATGCGCACAGTTTCAAATCGCTTCACCCTCACCTCGCTGGTCATCGCCTTGGCGGCGCTGTCGTCGGGCACAGCGTTCGCCGATGAGGTTCAGGTGGCCGTCGCCGCCAACTTCACCGCGCCGATTCAGGCCATCGCCACGGATTTCGAAAAGGATACGGGTCACAAACTCGTGGCCTCGTTCGGCGCCACCGGCCAGTTCTACACCCAGATCAAAAATGGCGCGCCGTTCGAAGTGTTCCTCGCCGCCGATGACACCACACCGGCAAAACTGGAAAGCGAAAACGAGACCGTCAAAGGCTCGCGTTTCACCTACGCGGTGGGCACCCTGGCGCTGTGGTCGGCCAAAGACGGCTACGTCGACGACAAAGGCCAAGTGCTCAAGGACGGCAAGTTTCAACACCTGTCGATTGCCAACCCGAAAGCCGCTCCGTATGGCCTCGCCGCCACCCAGACCCTCGACAAACTGGGCCTGACCGACGCAACCAAAAGCAAGATCGTCGAAGGCCAGAGCATCGCCCAGGCCTATCAGTTCGTGCAGACCGGCAACGCGGAACTGGGTTTCGTCGCCCTCTCCCAGGTGTTCAAGGACGGCAAGCTGACCGGTGGCTCGGCGTGGATCGTGCCCGCCAACCTGCATGAGCCGATCAAGCAGGACGCGGTGATCCTCAACAAAGGCAAAGACAGCACCGCGGCCAAGGCGCTGATGGACTACCTCAAAGGCCCGAAAGCCGCTGCGATCATCAAGTCCTACGGGTATCAACTGTAAATGCTGCTGGGCAGTGCCGACCTCGCGGCCATCTGGCTGACGCTGAAACTGGCGTCCCTGACCACCGTGATTCTGCTGATCGTCGGCACGCCCATCGCGCTGTGGCTGGCGCGCACCCGCTCATGGCTGAAAGGCCCGATCGGCGCGGTGGTGGCGCTGCCTCTGGTGCTGCCGCCCACGGTGATCGGCTTTTATCTGTTGCTGTTGCTCGGGCCTAACGGCGCAATCGGGCAACTGACCCAAAGCCTGGGGCTCGGCACCCTGACTTTCAGTTTCACCGGGTTGGTGATCGGCTCGGTGCTGTATTCCCTGCCGTTTGTGGTGCAGCCCTTGCAGAACGCCTTCGTCGCCATCGGCCCTCGCCCCCTTGAAGTGGCGGCTACGCTGCGAGCAGGCCCCTGGGACACGTTCTTCTCAGTGATCCTGCCCCTGGCGCGCCCTGGTTTCATCACCGGCGCGATTCTGGGCTTCGCCCACACCGTGGGTGAATTCGGGGTGGTACTGATGATCGGCGGCAATATCCCGGAGAGAACCCGCGTCGTCTCCACGCAAATCTACAACCACGTCGAAGCGATGGAATACGCCCAGGCCCACTGGCTGGCCGGGGCGATGCTGGTGTTTTCCTTTGTGGTGCTGCTGGCGCTGTATTCCAGCGGCAAGGCTCGTTCGGCGTGGAGCGGCCCATGAGTTCGACGATTGATGTTCGATTGAATCTGGCGTTTGCCGAGTTCGCCCTGGCTGTCGACCTCAACCTGCCCGGTCGCGGCGTCTCGGCGCTGTATGGCCATTCCGGTTCCGGCAAAACCACCTGCCTTCGTTGTATTGCAGGGCTGGAAAAGGCGGCCGACGGGTACATACGCGTCAACGGCGAGGTCTGGCAGGACAGCGCCAACAATGTCTTTCTGCCCCCGCACAAACGCTCCCTGGGCTACGTGTTCCAGGAAGCGAGCCTGTTTCCACACCTCGACGTCGAGGGCAATCTGCGTTTCGGCCTCAAGCGCATCCCCGGACGTGACAGGCGCATCACGTTGCAGCAGGCAACGTCATTGCTGGGCATCGATCATCTGCTCCATCGCGCTCCCGACAAACTGTCCGGCGGCGAGCGTCAGCGGGTCGGCATCGCCCGCGCGCTGCTGACCAGCCCGCAACTTTTGCTGATGGACGAACCCCTGGCGGCGCTGGATGCGCAACGCAAGAGCGAAATCCTGCCGTACCTCGAACGTTTGCATGACGAACTGGATATTCCGGTGATCTACGTGAGTCACGCCCAGGATGAAGTGGCCAGACTGGCCGACCATCTGGTGCTGCTCAGCGACGGCAAGGCCCTGGCCAGCGGCCCCATCGGCGAAACCCTGGCGCGGCTGGATCTGCCGCTGGCGATGGGCGACGACGCGGGCGTGGTGATCGAAGGCAGCGTGCTGGCCTATGACGCTGCGTATCAGCTCATCACCGTCCAACTGCCGCGCAGCCAACTGAGCATCCGCGTCGCCCATTCCGCATTGCTGCCCGGCAAGCCGCTGCGCCTCAAAGTGCAGGCGCGGGACGTAAGTCTGAGCCTGCAATCCGACGCGCAAAGCAGCATCCTCAATCGCCTGCCGGTCACGGTCATCGAAGAGATCGCCGCCGACAACACCGCCCATGTGATGGTCCGCCTCGATGCCGACGGCTCCCCGCTGCTGGCGCGGATCACCCGGTATTCCAGGGATCAGCTGCAATTGGCGCCCGGGCAGCGGCTGTGGGCACAGATCAAGTCAGTGGCGCTGCTGGCCTAGGCCAGGCCGATCACGCATCCCATCTCTCAGGAACGCATTTATTCGGCACGACTGCGCAGCGCAGGGGTCAATGCAAAAAGACCCGCATTCAGGACTGCCTTTCATGCCGGACACAATCCACAGCGAAGACCTGCCCAAAGATCTGCACTACGTCGACGACAGCCAGCCCGGATTTACCCGCAAGATTCTGCGCGGCAAGTTCGCCTATTTCGACACCGACGGCCAACGCATCCGCGACGAGGACGAGATCAAGCGCATCAACGCGCTGGTGATCCCGCCGGCGTACACCGACGTGTGGATCTGCGCCGACCGCAAGGGCCATCTGCAAGCCACCGGCCGCGACGCGCGCGGGCGCAAGCAGTACCGCTATCACCCCCGCTGGCGCGAGATCCGCGACGAGAACAAATACTCGCGGATGATCGCCTTCGGCGAGGCGCTGCCCAAGGTGCGCAAACAGCTGGAAACCCAGCTGGCCAAACCCGGCATGGGCCGCGAGAAGGTCATGGCGGCGGTGCTGTCGTTGCTGGACCAGACGCTGATCCGCATCGGCAACAGCCAGTACGCGCGGGACAACCGCTCCTACGGCCTGACCACGCTGCGCAACAAACACGTCGACGTGAAAGGCAGCAAGATCTACTTCGAGTTTCGTGGCAAGAGCGGCGTCGAGCACCGGCTCAGCGTCACTGACCGCCGCCTGGCGAACATCATCAAGCGCTGCATGGAATTGCCCGGCCAGAACCTCTTCCAGTACCTGGATGACGACGGCCAGCGACATACCGTTTCCTCCCACGACATTAACCAGTACCTGCACACACTGACCGGTGCCGATTTCACCGCCAAGGACTACCGCACGTGGGCCGGCAGCGCCATGGCGCTGGCGACCCTGCGCAAGTTGCACTGGGAGCCGGAAGCGGACGCGAAGAAGCACGTCGTGTCCATGGTCAAGGAAGTCGCGCGGCTGCTGGGCAATACCCCGGCGGTCTGCCGCAAGTGCTACATCCACCCGGCCGTGCTGGAAGCCTTCGCCATGGGCGAACTGGCCAAGCTGCCGCGCATCCGCCAGCGCAAAGGCCTGCGTCTGGAGGAAGTGGCGCTGGCCGGTTTCCTCCAGGGCCTGCAGGCCGCCGAGGTCATTCGTGAAGCATCCGAAGAACTGACAGGAGAAACAGCATGACCCGCCACGACGCTCACATCCCGGGCGAAAAACTCAACGACCCGGACGCACGCCCTGCCGATGTGGCCGATGATCGCGAGCGCACCGACGACGTGCGTGAAGACGAGCCGCTGACCGGCGGCGATCACGACGACGCCGGGCACACGCCCAAAGTGCCCCTCGCCGAGTAAACCGCTCCCGCTTTCAAGGATTCAAAGGCCTCACCCATGACCACACCGCCGCACCTGACAGACCACGCCCGCCCTTCTTCCTTCACCGTCGATGCCAACCGCCCCGGATTCGTCCGGGTTCGTGGTGCCCGTGAGCACAACCTCAAAAACGTGGACGTCGACATCCCCCGCGACGCGCTGGTGGTGTTCACCGGCGTCTCGGGGTCGGGCAAATCCTCGCTGGCGTTCTCCACCCTGTATGCGGAAGCCCAGCGCCGCTATTTCGAGTCCGTCGCGCCCTACGCCCGACGCCTCATCGATCAGGTGGGCGTGCCCGACGTGGATTCCATCGAAGGCTTGCCGCCCGCCGTCGCGCTGCAGCAGCAACGAGGGACGCCGAGCACGCGCTCCTCGGTCGGCAGCGTGACGACGCTGTCCAGTCTGATTCGCATGCTCTATTCCCGCGCCGGCACTTATCCTCCGGGCCAGCCCATGCTTTACGCCGAAGACTTCTCGCCCAACCTGCCCCAGGGCGCCTGCCCTGAGTGCCACGGCCTGGGCCGGGTCTATGAAATTCCGGAAGAACTGATGGTGCCGGACGATTCGCTAACCATCCGCCAGCGCGCCATCGCCGCCTGGCCCCTGGCGTGGGGCGGCCAGAACCAGCGCGACATCCTGGTCACCCTGGGCTACGACGTCGACACCCCCTGGCGCGATCTGCCGAAAAAGGACCGCGACTGGATTCTGTTCACCGACGAACAGCCTAACGTGCCGGTTTACGCGGGCCTGACCCCGGAAGAAACCCGTCTGGCGATCAAGCGAAAACTCGAACCCAGCTATCACGGCACCTTCACCGGCGCTCGCCGCTACGTGCAGCACACCTTTGCCACCACCCAGAGCGCACTGATGAAAAAGCGGGTTTCGCGGTTCATGCGCGGCAGCCCGTGCCCGTTGTGCGATGGCAAACGCCTGAAGCGCGAAGCGTTGTCGGTGACCTTTGCCGGCCTCGATATTGGCGAATTGGCGCAGATGCCGCTGCTGCGGCTGGCCGAGGTCCTGCGGCCCGTGGCAGCGGGCGTTTTCGCTGATGAGCGTCGCGAAACCGCGGTGCTTGATCGCAAGCAGATGGCCGAGGCGAAAAAGAAGCGCGTCACTGCAGGCGGCTCGGCCCACGATGCCGCGCCCGATGTCCGTGCGACGCCGAACCTGTCCGTCGAAAAACGCCTCGCCGCTCAGCGCATTGCTCAGGATCTGCTGGCGCGGGTCAGCACCCTCACCGATCTGGGCCTCGGTTACCTGGCGCTGGATCGCAGCACGCCGTCACTGTCGTCCGGTGAACTGCAGCGCCTGCGCCTCGCGACGCAATTGGGCTCGCAACTGTTCGGCGTGATCTACGTGCTGGACGAACCGTCGGCGGGCCTGCACCCGGCAGACAGTGAATCTCTGTTCACCGCGTTGCAACAGCTGAAGGCGTCCGGCAATTCGCTGTTCGTCGTCGAGCACGATCTGGAAACCATGCGCCGTGCCGACTGGCTCATCGACGTCGGCCCGGCTGCCGGCGAGCATGGCGGACACGTGCTGTACAGCGGCCCTCCCGAAGGCCTGGCGGAGATCGAAGCGTCGCAAACCCGCCGGCATCTGTTCGCTGAACACACCGAACTGCGCGTCGCGAGAAGGCAGCCCACTGACTGGTTGCGCCTGGAAGGCATCACCCGCAACAACCTCAACGAACTGAGCGCTGAATTTCCGCTGGGGTGCTTCACCTCGGTGACCGGCATCTCCGGCTCGGGCAAATCAAGCCTGGTCAGCCAGGCATTGCTGGAGTTGGTGGGGGCAGAATTGGGCCGACCTGCTGCGCAGGCCGACGCGGAAGAGTCCAGCCTGGAAGACGATGCACCGCAACCCACTGGCGGCCACATTGCGGGCGGACTGAGCGCGATCAAGCGTCTGGTGCAGGTTGACCAGAAACCCATCGGCCGCACCCCGCGCTCCAACCTTGCGACCTACACCGGGCTGTTCGACAACGTGCGCAAATTGTTCGCCGCGACGCCCGACGCGCAGAAGGCCGGCTACGACGCCGGGCAGTTCTCGTTCAACGTCGCCAAGGGCCGTTGCCCGGTGTGCGAAGGCGAAGGATTCGTCAGCGTTGAATTGCTGTTCATGCCCAGCGTCTACGCGCCCTGCCCGACTTGCCATGGCGCGCGCTATAACCCAGACACCCTGGCGATCAAGTGGAATGGTTTGAGCATCGCCGACGTGCTGCAGCTGACAGTTGAACAAGCGGTGGACGTGTTCGCCGAGCAGCCCGCCGTGCTGCGCTCGCTGACCGTGCTGCGTGATATCGGGTTGGGCTATCTTCGACTCGGCCAGCCGGCGACTGAGTTGTCCGGCGGCGAGGCGCAGCGCATCAAACTGGCCACCGAGCTGCAGCGCAGCCAGCGCGGCGCCACCTTGTATGTGCTTGATGAGCCGACCACTGGCCTGCACCCCACCGATGTGGATCGGCTGCTGACGCAGCTGAATGCGTTGGTGGATGCGGGGCATAGTGTGATTGTGGTGGAGCATGAAATGCGCGTGGTTGCGCAAAGTGACTGGGTGATCGACATCGGCCCAGGGGCTGGGGACAAGGGCGGGAATGTTGTGGCGTGTGGTACGCCTGAACAGGTTGCCGAGGTGGAAGAGAGCCGGACGGCGCCGTTTTTGCGGAAGGTGTTGCGGGGGTAAGCCTGTCGGCTGATGAGATAGGCGCTTTGGGCTATCGCTGCCCTCGGCGCCACGGGTGTCGGTTTTCAGCTGAGCCCATGCTTTTCACCGGGCGTAAAAACCCCGCCCGAGCGGGTGTTAATTTACGGATAGTCAGTTCCCCCGTTAGGGGCTTTGCACCGATAGATGCGATTCAGAGCCAGTCGCCACCCTTTTCCAGCGCCATATTTTTCAATTGCCAATATTGCGTAGTTAGAACAAGACGGCTCATATCGGCAGGTGGATCTAAGGCGATGTGGAGCAAAGCGCTGGTAGAGGTGAATCGCAGATACAGACAGTCGAGCCATCAACCAGGGCGCCGGAAAGAAATGACATAATATTGAGAAAGCTCAGCTTTTTGCCCGAAAAGTCCTGCGAAACATCCGGGTTGAACCGCTACCCCAATCGTGTCGATCCGATAAAACTCCCAGCCGTCCCCTGCGTGCTGATTGACCACATTCTGTAGATACGCAGCGGCTTCATTCCCTTTTTGATTCTTCGCCTGGACTTCGACATTTGGCGGAACCTGCACCATTTTATATACGAACACTTCGACATCCTTATGAGTGATAGAGCGTGGCAATCCTGATGGCGTGGAAAACTGATGTTAATCAAACCTTATCTTCGGCATAGAGGCTCGCGCTGCCGATCGTCTGATGTGTCCCTACACGCTCGCCCCCGACACCGAGGCGACAATGCGAAGCTCTGAATGCATCTTCGCATTCCGTTGTGTAGTGATTTCCGAGCAAGGATGTTACGCGCTTAGTCGTGCCATACAAACCGTCAGGCTGCTGGAAAAGCCAGGAAAACAGGGATCTACGACTAATTCCTACAAATCCATTTGCCCGTAGTAGCTCTACCTGAGAGACAGTCCTCTGGAACGCTCCGGCCTTAGACAACCGAGGGTGCGCCAAGTCGGTAAGGGGCCGACGAACATGCACGTAACTCTCTGGGCAATTGGAACGGCAAGCTGGTTTGCAACGACTACCCATTGGCCATCTGTCCGGACGCCTATCGGTTTCCGCCGGAGAACTTACCGACTTTCAGAGCCAGCCTCTCAGGAGGATCTTCAAGGACTCGTACCAGCCTACGAAGCGGGAACTACCGGCGCGGCCATAGAACGTGCTTGGCCAAATCATGGCCAGACCGAATAGGAACAGGGCTGCCGCTGAAGCATTCAAGTCAATGGAGAGCAAGTAAATAGCCATGGCCCACAGGGCAATCCCCAGCAGCACAAACATCGCAGATCAACCCATACCAGTGTCGTCACCAGACGGTATTGCATTGCGAATGCCGGCGTCCACACTTTCACTTTGAGCCTGCCGGCTTACGGGATCCTAGGCATTCGCTGCGTGTGACCCCGATTCACTACCAGAACCAAGCTCCTGTCGAAGCCACTCACTCACGGCACCTCGAAAGTATCGGCCCTTTGGGCTTCATGAATCGCTGGCAGGCGGCGCAGCGCCAAGAAAGCAGATGGAGCTTTCTCGGGGGCAGCGAAAGCGGTACTCGAAGCCTTGAGCGCGGAGGAATGCCTGAACAAAGTGAATTGCGGAAAGCATTCTCGATTGCGGAAATCTGGGCACAAAAAAGGCGCTTCGGATTGCTCCGTAAGCGCCTGATTCTGAATGGTGCCCCGAGCCGGAGTCGAACCGGCACATCCTTTCGGACGACGGATTTTAAGTCCGGTGTGTCTACCAATTTCACCATCAGGGCGGTAGCACATATCAACCTAGACCTTCGCGCGTCGTATCGCGGGGCCAGCTGACAAGAGTGGGGAATATATACACCCGCAGCCGTGGAGGCAAGTTCAAAGCTTTCGGATTCAATTGGTTACGTTTGTTTATCGTCACAACCTCGATACCCTGTCTATGCTCTCTCCCAGCACAGGGTGACTCGCTTGGGTTGCCGTCTTCCCCTTTTCTTTTGACGAACTCAATGAGGTGTCTATGAAATCCGCTTTGTGGCTTGGCCTGATTGGAGCATTTACGGTGAGCGCTCAGGCGGCATCGCTGAATGTCCCGATGAACCTGGTGAGTGCTGATGGCGCCCCACAGCCTGTTGGCGAAGTCACCATCAGCGAGACCGCTTACGGGCTGGTCTTCACCCCCGAGCTGAAATCTCTACCCGCCGGGATTCACGGTTTTCATGTTCACGAAAAAGCGAGTTGCGATCCGGGCATGAAAGACGGCAAAAAGGTCGCGGCACTTGCAGCAGGCGGCCACTTTGACCCAGCCAACACCGGCAAGCATCTGGGGCCGTACGGCGATGGCCACATGGGCGATCTGCCGGCGGTCTACGTCAATGCCGATGGTTTGGCCAACTACCCTGTGCTCGCACCACGCCTGAAGAAGATTTCCGACGTCAAAGGTCACGCGCTCATGATCCATGTCGGCGGCGACAACCACTCCGATATGCCCATGCCATTGGGCGGTGGCGGTGATCGCATGGCGTGCGGGGTTATCTGACCGAACTGAAACCTGCCTGAGCTCAGCTGAACCGGTGACAGAAAAGAGTGGCTCGGGATGTGATCAATCGTTTCTTAGCGTGTTGCGGAAACGAAGGTCAGCATTGCGGAAGTGATTCACTAATCACCGCACACAAAAAAGCCCGTAAGACGTTGATCTTACGGGCTTTAAATGTGGAGGCCGAGGTCGGAATCGAACCGGCGTAAGCGGATTTGCAATCCGCGGCATAACCATTTTGCTACTCGGCCTCAAACGCTCAACGATCCAACCACTACCGCTAAACGCATACAAACTGGAGCGGGAAACGAGACTCGAACTCGCGACCCCGACCTTGGCAAGGTCGTGCTCTACCAACTGAGCTATTCCCGCTTTGTGTGGGCGCCATTCTATACACTCAAATGACCCCGTCAACCCCTTGATTTAAAAATACTTATTTTTCATCGGTGGTCGTACGCAGATGCGGCCATGCCGCGCGCAGGTATTGCACCATCGACCACAGCGTAAGGCCCGCCGCGATCATCAGCAGCACGTAACCCAACACGACCCAGAAGGTAAACGCCGGCGGGTTGGCCAGCAGAATCACCAGCGCGAGCATCTGCGCAGCGGTTTTCCATTTGCCCAGGTTCGACACGGCCACTTGTGCCCGGGCCCCCAGTTCGGCCATCCATTCGCGCAAAGCGGAAATGACGATCTCGCGGCCAATGATGACGGCGGCCGGCAGGGTCAACCAGAGATTGGCATGGGCTTGCACCAGCAACACCAGCGCAACGGCCACCATCAGCTTGTCAGCCACCGGATCGAGAAACGCCCCGAACGGTGTGCTTTGCTCCAGGCGTCTTGCCAGGTATCCGTCCAGCCAGTCGGTCGCGGCTGCCAGAGCGAATACCGAACTGGCGGCCATGTAGCTCCAGTAGTACGGCAGATAGAACAACAGAATGAAGATCGGAATCAGCAGGACACGTAATACGGTAATCAGATTAGGGATATTCATCGGCACAACTGGCTACGAGGTGAGCGAGCATTCTACTCGCTGTGCAGGTTTGCATAAATCGACTCTGCGAGCTTTTTGCTGATTCCCGGCGCCTTGGCGATTTCTTCGATGCTGGCCCGGGACAATTCCTGAAGGCCGCCGAAGTGCTTGAGCAAATCGCGACGCCGGGTCGGGCCCACGCCTGCTACACCTTCCAGGGTTGATGTTCGACGGGTTTTACCGCGTCGCGCCCGGTGTCCGGTGATGGCAAACCGGTGAGCTTCGTCACGGATTTGCTGGATCAAGTGCAGCGCGGGGGAATCGCCCCTGAGGGTGAACTCATGGGCCGCATCGTTCAAGTACAGCGTCTCGAAACCTGCCTTGCGCGTGGCGCCCTTGGCGACACCCAACAGAATCAGGTCGGGGATGGCCAGTTCGTTCATCACATCGCGGGCCATGCTCAACTGGCCCTTGCCGCCATCCACCAGCAAGATGTCCGGCAACTTGCCCTCGCCGTCCTTGATGCGGCTGAAGCGACGCGTCAGTGCCTGATGCATCGCAGCATAGTCGTCCCCTGCCGTGATGCCTTCAATGTTGTAGCGGCGGTAATCGGACTTGATCGGGCCCTCTGGACCGAACACCACGCACGACGCCACCGTTGCTTCGCCACTGGAATGGCTGATGTCGTAGCATTCCAGGCGCTGCGGTGGTTCATCCAGCTTGAGCACTTGCGCCAGCGCTTCAAAGCGCGCGGTGACGTGTTGACGATTGGCGAGCCGCGCCATCAACGCCTGCTCGGCATTGGTCACGGCCAGTTGCTGCCAGCGCGCACGGGTGCCACGGACCCGGTGGCTGATGATGATTTCGCGGCCGCGCGAGGCATCGATCGCGTCGATCAGCGCGGGGAAATCCTCGCTGACCACGTTAACGATGACCTCGCCCGGCAATTCGCGCTCGCCGCCGCCCAGGAAATACTGGGCCAGGAACGCGGACATGACTTCGCCCACCTCCTCCTCGATCCCGACCTGCGGGAAGAAGTTCTTGCTGCCCAACACCCGCCCGCCACGCACGCTGATCAGGTGCACGCAGGCGCCGCCCGGGTTGACGAACGCCGCCACGACATCGACGTCGCCGGTGCCGCCGTCCATGCTCTGCTGGTCCTGAACGCGACGCAGCAGGCCGATCTGGTCACGCAGCTCGGCAGCGTGCTCGAAATCGAGGTTCATCGCCGACTTTTCCATCAGCGCATTGAGTTCGTCGGTGAGGGCATTGCTGCGGCCTTCGAGGAACATCACCGAGTGACGCACGTCCTCGTTGTAGATCTGCGGCTCGACAAGGTTCACGCACGGCGCCTTGCAGCGCTTGATCTGATACTGCAGGCAAGGCCGCGTGCGGTTTTTATA
Source organism: Pseudomonas sp. NPDC078416 (assembly GCF_050268485.1). Taxonomy (NCBI): domain Bacteria; kingdom Pseudomonadati; phylum Pseudomonadota; class Gammaproteobacteria; order Pseudomonadales; family Pseudomonadaceae; genus Pseudomonas; species Pseudomonas sp. NPDC078416. The sequence goes on from NZ_JBNNGV010000003.1 coordinate 244,932, forward strand.
GAAGCTGTCTTCGCACTGACGCACGTGGAATGTCTTCTGCAGAATGCTCAGGCTTTCGCGAATCGCGCCCGCGCTGGGGTAAGGCCCGAAGTAGCGGCCCTTGGCCTTTTTGGCACCACGATGAATGCTCAGCCGGGGAAATTCGCCGTCGGACAAGTGCACATAGGGGTAGGACTTATCGTCGCGCAACAGGATGTTGTACGGCGGGCGCGACTCCTTGATCAGGGTTTGTTCCAGCAGCAGCGCCTCGGTTTCGTTGGCGGTGATGGTGGTTTCAACCTGAGCGATCCGCGCGACCAATGCACCGGTTTTCGGGGCGTGGCCGGTCTTGCGGAAATAGCTGGCGAGGCGCTTCTTTAAATTCTTGGCCTTGCCGACGTACAGCAGCTTGCCGTCGATATCGAACATCCGATATACGCCGGGGCGGCCACTGCAGGTGGACAGAAAAGCACTGGGATCAAACGGTTGGGTCATTTATGCGCTGGCGTCGACCATGCCGTGACGGACGGCCAGCAGGGCCAGCTCAACGTCACTGCTGATCGACAGCTTCTCGAATATGCGGTACCGGTAGGTATTCACGGTTTTGGGGGACAGGCAAAGCTTGTCGGAAATGGTCTGCACTTTCTGGCAGCCGACAATCATAAGGGCAATCTGGATTTCCCGCTCGGACAAGAGATCGAACGGTGAATTGCTGGTCTGCGGCTGGAATGACTTGAGCGCCAGTTGCTGGGCGATCTGTGGACTGATGTAACGCTGCCCTGCGAACACCAGGCGAATGGCCTGAACCATCTCCGTCAGACCGGCACCCTTGGTCATGTATCCCGCCGCGCCCGCTTGCAGCAGGCGCGTAGGGAACGGGTCCTCTTCGCACACCGTCACCGCCACCACCTTCATGTCGGGGTGGCTGCGGATGAGTTTGCGCGTGGCTTCGAGTCCACCGATGCCAGGCATCTTGACGTCCATCAGCACGACGTCGGGTTTCAGCTCGCGGGCCTTCTGCAACGACTCTTCGCCGGACTCGGCCTGCCCCACCACCTGCAAGCCTTCGATGTCGGCCAACATGCGCGTGATACCTGTCCGAACCAGATCGTGGTCATCGACAACCAGCACCCTAATCAAGCAGACACCTCACCGAACAATTCGTGACGACTGCTCGCCACGTTAGCAAAAAGAAAGTAACCGACCAGCACTGGATCACTGCTGTGCATATGTAACAGTTCATCTACAACGATGCCGACAACCTATCATCATCGACCGCAACACTTGGTAAAAATCTTCAAACGCACGACTGCTGCACCCCGCGGAATGCCTTATAACTTCTTGTCCGGGGCATAACTGCTCTGGTATTCCGCCAAGGTCGTGGTCAACCGGCAGATGGCATCCTGTTCCTCCTTTCCCAGGGTGCGGTAACTGCCCACCATCCACTCCTCGTTTTCGCTCAGGCCGACGATGGGCACCGGGGTGCGGGACCCCGTCAGCACGTACAGCACATCTACACCGCGATGGGCGACGCGGGCCAGATAATCGGCCTTGGGGGTGCGTTCGCCGTTTTCGTACTTGCCCTGCGCGTTGGCTTCCACGCCACCGATTTCACCGAATGCGCGTTGTGAGAGCCCCAAGCGCTCGCGCTCTTCCCTAATTCGGGCACTTATTCCACTCATTTGGATGTATAGCCTTGTTGACATCACTCTTTTGAGTGATAGAATCGATATAATTTGAACGAACTTGAACGGTTTTGAACTATGCCCGGAATCCGTACCGCCGCACAAGCCAGGGCTTGGCTGGAACAGCAGGGCAAATCGGTTCAAGAGTTTGCCAGGGAGCACAACGTGGACCCCGCGACGACCTATCAAGTGTTGTCCGGCCGAAAGAAGGGGCGCCGGGGCGAATCCCACAAAGTCGCGGTGCTGCTGGGCATGAAGATCGGCGTGATCCCCCCTGCCGTCGCCTCTTCGGAAATGCCTGAGGACTGAGTCGGCCTGTCGCAGTTTAGGCATTGCTTATAAGCAGGCCACCCCAATCACTCCCATTGCAATTTCCAATTGAAGAACCCGACGGGACTGAAGTAAGCTCGGCGGCATTCCACGGAGACAGACCATGTTGCCTTTGCTTTCCACCCAGTTGTTCAACGCTGCAGACGGTTCACGTCTGGCCGAGCGTGCGGCTGCCTGGAATGCGACGGCATCTACCGCTCCTGCCTCTTATTTTTATGGGTATTGGTTTAGCCACTGGCGCGCCTGATACCCAAACGGCGCCCTGAACTTCGGGTCGCCCACCAGAGTTAACTCTCACCCCCGGTCGGCTTCCCGACCGGGGGTTTTGTTTTTTTGGGCCACACATTTCTGACTGACTGATTCCAGGAGCAACACATGAACCGCAACCACTATTACCGCAACGACACCGACTTCGCCTGGCGATTTAGCAACCTCCGTTCGGGACAGCCTGCCGCCTCCGACCGGTCACTGACAGGTGGCATCGCCCTGCTCACAGCCAATCCGGCCAATTGTCGAACACCCCAGTAGGTCCGCGCGGGAATACCCGCCGACCAGGAAGCCAGCACATGAATTCGCCCGTCGTCAGCAACACCCTCATCGATCTGCCGTCCGGCGCCGTCACACTAAGTGACAGCCGCCCTGCCCCGAAACGCCTGCCAACACCGTTCGCGCTGAAACATCAGCTGCCGCTGGATGCTGCCTCGACCGCACAGGTCGCTGCCCATCGCCAGTCGATTCACGCCATTCTCAACGGTGAAGATTCCCGCCTGCTGGTCGTTGTCGGCCCGTGCTCAATCCACGATCCCCACGCCGCCCTCGACTACGCCGAGCGCCTGGCGCGCCTGGCTGCCGAGGTCAGCGACCAGATGCTGCTGGTGATGCGCGCCTACGTCGAGAAGCCGCGCACCACGGTTGGCTGGAAAGGCCTGGCGTACGATCCCGCGCTGGACGGCAGTGACGACATGGCCGAAGGCCTCGCCCTGTCGCGGCAGTTGATGCGTGACATGGTCCGCCTTGGCTTGCCGGTCGCCACGGAGTTGTTGCAACCGATGGCGGCAGGCTACTTCGATGACGTCTTGAGCTGGGTGGCCATTGGCGCGAGAACCACCGAATCGCAGATCCACCGGGAAATGGCCAGCGGCCTCGGCGTGCCCACCGGCTTCAAGAACGGCACCGACGGCAGCATTTCCGTGGCGTGCGACGCGATCCGCTCGGCGGCCCACGCTCATCGCCATTTCGGCATGGACTCCCACGGCCATCCGGCGATTATCGAAACGTCGGGCAATCCCGACACCCACATCGTGCTGCGCGGCGGTCACGGCGGTCCCAACTACGACGCCGCCAGCGTTGCAGCGGTGAATGCCAGCCTGGCGACGCACCGCATGGCCGCGCGCATCATGGTCGATTGCAGTCACGCCAACAGCGGCAAGGATCCGCTGCGCCAGCCGGCGGTCTTCAACGACGTGCTGCAGCAACGACTGGCCGGCGACCGGACACTGATCGGCATGATGCTGGAGAGCCATGTGTTCGAAGGCTGCCAGCCGCTGAGTGCTTCCCTTAAATACGGCGTGTCGGTGACGGACGCGTGCCTGGGCTGGGATTCCACCGAGCGTCTGCTGCGCGACGCCGTGAACAAACTGCGCTAAAGGTAAGGCGCTACAGGTAAGTTGTGCAGTAACGTTTGCAGTAACGTTTGCAAACAGGAAGCCGGTGGCAGTCATGTCTCCGGTTTCCCTAAGAATCGTCGTCGTTGTCAGCAACGGTCCGTCACCGTGAAGACGCCCATCGTGGGAAATCGTCTCTCGCACCCGACGCGTTTGCACCAAACCGCCAGCGCCTTTTCCAGCCTCCCCGGCACACAAGGTCTACAGCGGCGCAACGCTCTCCGCACTCTTTACCAACCGGCCCTTCGCCATACCCCGCCGGGCCCTCCGCCCATGATTTGCGCTGGTTAAGCTCGATCCTTCTTTTATATCGAAGGAATGATCGGCATGTACCAGGACGTCACCACCAAGTATCCGATTTTGCTGATCCACGGCCTGTTTGGTTTTAACCGGATCGGCAAGGTGGACATGTTCCACGGCATCCCCCAGGCACTGGAGAAAGCCGGCTGCAGGGTTCACGTGCCGGCGCTGTCCGGCGTCCACGACAACGAAACCCGCGGCGAGCAGTTGATCGATCAGATCGAACGCTTTCTGCGCCGCACCGGTTACCTGAAAGTCAACCTGATCGGACACAGCCAGGGCGCGCTGACCTCCCGCTATGCCGCTGCGTTGCGTCCGGATATCGTGGCGTCGGTCACTTCCGTGAGCGGCCCCAATCACGGTTCGGAAGTGGCCGACCGGGTGCGTCGGGCGCTGACGCCCGGGCAGATGCCTGAAGCGGTGGCATCGCGGCTGACCGCAGGTTTTGCCCACTTCCTTGCGCTACTGAGTGGTAACTCGGCGCTCCCTCAAGACCCGATTCAGGCACTGGATGCGCTGACCACCGACGGCGTAGCCGCATTTAATCGCAAGTATTCCCAAGGGCTGCCCTCGACGTGGGGCGGTGAAGGCGCTGAACGGGTCAACGGCGTTCACTATTACTCCTGGAGCGGCTGCATCGACGGTTCGTTATTGTCCGAAGGCCGCAATGCGCTAGACCCGCTGCACCTGGCGCTGCGCAGTTACGCGCTGCTATTCGAAAAGGAAGCCGCGTCCAATGACGGCCTGGTCGGCCGCTTCAGCTCCCATCTGGGCAAGGTGATCCGCTCCGACTACCCCATGGACCACGTGGACTCCATCAATCAGAGTGCCGGCCTGGTGCGCAAGCAGGTCGATCCGGTGAAGCTGTATGTGGACCACGCTGCCCTCCTGTTCAGCAAAGGTCTTTAACCGACGATGTCATCGGTCACGACCAGACAAAGGCGCCTGAACTTTCTCGGGAAACGCGGCACTTATTCGAGTACGCTCGTTTCTTTTTTTCACAGGAGTCACTCAAATGGCCAAAGCCACTGCCCGCCACATCCTCGTATCCAGCGAAGAGAAGTGCAACGAACTCAAAGCACAGATCGAAGGCGGCGCTGATTTTGCCGAAGTCGCAAAATCCAACTCCAGCTGCCCGTCCAGCCGTCAAGGCGGCGACCTCGGCTCCTTCGGCCCGGGTCAAATGGTCAAGGAATTCGACACCGTGGTGTTCAGCGCACCGGTGAACGTTGTCCAGGGCCCGGTGAAAACCCAGTTCGGTTACCACCTGCTGGAAGTGACCAGCCGCCAGGACTGATCCCCCGCGCTGCTGCACGAACGGCCCGCCCTTGAAAGCGGGCCGTTTGTTTATGGGATCCTTGCTCCAGTGCAGCATTGTCCGGTTACAAAGAGCCCGGCTTTGCGGTACCTTGCCACCGGGGTAATCAATAAAAAAACCGGACCGGCCACCCGCGCCGTCATGACCTTCAACCCTGATATTGGTCACCAATGTCAGTCAGGATTCGTGCAATGCGTTTTGTTTTGTCATCGCTGATGGTTGCAACACTCGTTCTCGTTTCAGGTTTTCAGGTTCTGTCCGCCGCCCCTCAACACGCGTTGACCGTTTACGGCGAGGCGCCGCGCTACCCGGCAAATTTCGGACACTTCGATTACGTGAATGCCGACGCCCCGAAAGGTGGCAGCATGCGCCGCTCGGCGCAGGAAATCGGTCAGTTCGACCACATCATGCCGTACCTCGACAAAGGCACCGGCGTCGCCCAGGTCAATGGATTGCTGTACTCGCCGCTGGCGGTGAAGTCGCTGGACGAGCCGTACACTGTGTATGGCCTGATCGCAGAGAAAATGGAACGTGCCCCCGACGGCATGTCATTGCGTTTCTACCTGAGCCCCAAGGCCAAATTTTCCGACGGCTCGGCCATCACCGCCGAAGACGTGCGCTTCACCTACAACCTGCTGATGACACAGGGCAGCCTGTCGTACCGCACCGAGTTTCAAGACGTCAAAGGCGTGGAGGTCGAGTCGCCGACGCAGATCCGTTTTGACTTCAAGAGCAACGAAAGCCACACCCTGCCGCTGGATCTCGCCTCGCTGCCGGTGTTCCCCGAGCATTGGTGGAAGGACCGCGACTTCGCCAACGGCGGCGGCTTCGAGATTCCGGTGGGCAGCGGCCCGTATCGCATCGGCAAGGTCGACCCGGGTCGCAGCGTTACCTTCGAACGCAACCCAGACTGGTGGGGCAAGGACTTGCCGGTCAATCGCGGCCAGTACAACTTCGATCACTTCAGCGTCGAGTACTTCGGCGACACCGACGTCGCCCGTCAGGTGCTGCGCGGTGGCGGTTACGACTACAACCGCGAATATTCCGCCACCGGCTATTCCATCGGCTATGACAGCCCGGCCTTGACCGAAGGCCGTCTGCAGCGGGCGCACCTGGCCAAGGGCGCCGTGCAGAGCTCACAGGGATTTATATTCAATCTGGACCGCCCGAAGTTTCAGGACCGCCGCGTGCGTCAGGCGCTGGCGATGCTGTGGGATTTCGAATGGACCAACAAACAGATGATGCGCAACGTTTATGTACGCCAGAACAGCTACTTCTCCAACAGCGACCTGGCGGCGACGGCATTGCCCACCGCGTCCGAGCTGAAGATCCTCGAGCCACTGCGCGGTCAGATGCCGCCGGAAGTCTTCACCACGGTATTCCATACCCCGAAAACCGATGGCAGCGGTTTCATCCGCGACAAACAACTGCAAGCCCTGGCGTTGCTCGAAGAAGCAGGCTGGATGCCCCAGGGTGACAAGCTGGTCAACGCCCAGGGCGAACCGTTGAGTTTTACCTTCCTCAACGGTCAGAGCGGCTTCGAGAAAATATTGTTGCCGTACAAGCGCAATCTGGCGCAGATCGGCATCGATTTCGAGATCCGCCGCATCGACTCGGCGCAGTACCTGAACCGGGTCATGGCCCGGGATTACGACATGATCGTCACCGGCTACGGCGTTTCGACCTCCCCGGGCATGGAGCTGTACAACAACTTCGGCTCGAAGGTCGCCACCGATCCCGGGTCCAGCAACTACATGGTCTTGCGCGACCCGGCCGTTGACACCCTGATCGAGGGCCTGGCCAAAGCCGACAGCAAGCCGGCGATGATCGATTACGCCCATGCCCTGGACCGGGTGCTGCAATGGGGCTTCTACTGGATTCCCAACTATTACCCGCCCGGCTCTTCCACGGTGTGGTGGAACCGCTTCGGCATTCCCAAGGTGCAGGCCAGCAACAGTGAGGCCATCGACACCTGGTGGGAAGTCAGCCCCCAGGCACTGACCAACGAAGAGTTCGCCCAGCAACGGGGCGCTTCGGCCATCCCCTCGGAGGTCAAGTAATGCTCGGCTACCTGATGAGGCGCCTGCTGCTGATCATTCCGACGCTGCTGTGCATTCTGCTGGTCAACTTCTTCATCGTGCAGGCCGCGCCCGGCGGCCCGGTGGAACAAGCCATCGCCAAGCTGCAAGGCGTCGCGGGCGGCACGATTGGCGCCGGCCACACCGAAACCATGAACGCCGGTCAGTCCCGGGCCAGTCGCGGGCTCGATCCCAAGCTGATCAAGGAGATCGAGCACCAATACGGGTTCGACAAGCCCCTGCATGAGCGTTTGTGGCTGATGCTGAAGAACTACGCGCAACTGGATTTCGGCAACAGCTTCTTTCGCGGCGCCAAGGTCACGGACCTGATCCTGCAGAAGATGCCGGTGTCCATCTCGCTGGGGCTGTGGGCAACGCTGATCACCTACCTGGTGTCGATCCCGCTGGGCATCCGTAAAGCGGTCAAGCACGGCAGCCACTTTGATATCTGGAGCAGCACGGCCATCATCATCGGCTACGCGATGCCGGCCTTTCTGTTCGCCATGCTGCTGGTGGTGCTGTTCGCCGGCGGCACGTCGCTGAGCTGGTTCCCGGTGCGCGGGCTGGTGTCCGAGAACTTTGATCAACTGAGCACCCTGGGCAAGATCGCCGACTACTTCTGGCACCTGGTGTTGCCGGTGACATCACTGGTGATCGGCGGTTTCGCGACGCTGACCATTCTGACCAAAAACTCCTTCCTGAACGAAGTCACCCGCCAGTATGTGGTCACCGCCCGCGCCAAAGGGCTGAGCGAGCGGCGCGTCCTCTACGGCCACGTGTTCCGCAACGCCATGCTGCTGATCGTTGCCGGCATTCCCCAGGCATTCATCAGTGTGTTCTTTGCCGGTTCGTTGATGATCGAAGTGATCTTCTCCCTCGATGGCCTCGGCCGCATGAGTTACGAAGCTGCGGTGTCCCGGGACTATCCGGTGGTGTTCGGTTCGCTGTTCATCTTCACGCTGTTCGGGTTGCTGATAAAGCTGGTCGGGGACATCTGCTACACCCTGGTCGACCCCCGAATCGACTTCAGCGCGAGGAATGCGTGATGCGCAGATTGTCTCCGGTCGCTCGCCGTCGCTTCGAGCGCTTCCGCAATAACCGCCGGGGCTGGTGGTCGTTGTGGCTGTTCTGCGGGCTGTTCGTGCTCAGCCTGTGCGGCGAGCTGATTGCTAACGACAAACCCTTGGTGCTGAGTTATCAGCATGAGCTGTACTTCCCGGCGTTCAAGCGCCACACGGAGCAGGAATTCGGCGGCCAGCTGCCGTTTCAGCCGGACTACCGCAGCGACTACGTGCGCCAGCTGATCAGCAAGGGCGACGGCTGGATGCTGTTTCCGCCGATCCCGTTCAGCGATGACACACCCAACTATGACCTGAACAAGCCCGCGCCGAGCCCGCCCTCCTCGATCAACTGGCTGGGCACGGACGATCAGGCCCGGGATGTGCTCGCCCGGGTCATCTTCGGTGCGCGGGTGTCGATTCTGTTCGCCTTGGCATTGACGTTTATCAGTGCGCTGATCGGCATCGCTGCCGGCGCATTGCAGGGCTATTACGGCGGCTGGGTGGATTTGATCGGCCAGCGTCTGCTGGAAGTCTGGTCCGGCCTGCCGGTGCTGTACCTGCTGATCATTCTGTCGGGCTTCGTCGAGCCTAACTTCTGGTGGCTGCTGGGGATCATGGCGCTGTTTTCGTGGCTGGCGCTGGTGGACGTGGTGCGCGCCGAGTTCCTGCGCGGGCGCAATCTGGAATACGTCAAAGCGGCGCGCGCGCTGGGACTGAGTGATCGCAAGGTGATCCTGCGGCACATTCTGCCCAACGCGATGAACGCGACCCTCAGTTACTTGCCTTTCATTCTCACCGGGGCGATCTCCACGCTGACGGCGCTGGACTTCCTCGGTTTCGGCATGCCCGCCGGCAGCGCGTCACTGGGCGAGCTGATCGCCCAAGGCAAACAGAACCTGCAGGCGCCGTGGCTGGGCTTCACGGCATTTTTCACACTGGCGCTGATACTGTCGCTGCTGGTGTTTATTGGCGAGGCCCTGCGGGATGCCTTCGACCCGAGGTCCTGAGATGTCCGAAAACCTGATCGAAATCCGCGACCTCTCGGTGTCGTTCAACGGCCACACCGTGGTCAAGCATCTCAGTCTCGACATCCCGGCCGGCGAGTGCCTGGCACTGGTCGGCGAGTCGGGGTCGGGCAAATCGGTAACCGCCCACTCCATCCTGCAACTGCTGCCCCAGGCCGGCACGCTGAGCACCGGCAGCATTCGCTATCGCGGCAAAGAGTTGCTCGGCGCCGATGGCAACGTCATGCGCGAACTGCGGGGCAATCAGATCGCGATGATCTTCCAGGAGCCGATGACCTCGCTCAACCCGCTGCACACGGTGTCCCGACAAATCGGCGAGACCTTATTGCTGCACAAAGGCCTGGCGGGCAAGGCGGCCCAGGCGCGGATCATCGAGCTGCTGGAGCTGGTCGGCATTCAGCACCCGAAAAAGCGCCTGAAGGCCTACCCCCACGAATTGTCCGGCGGCCAGCGCCAGCGGGTGATGATCGCCATGGCCCTGGCCTGCGAGCCGGAACTGCTGATTGCCGATGAGCCCACGACGGCGCTGGATGTGACGGTGCAGCGCAAGATCCTGCTGCTGCTCAAACAGCTGCAGCAACGGCTGAACATGTCGCTGTTGCTGATCAGTCACGACCTGAATCTGGTGCACAGCATTGCCCAGCGGGTGTGCGTCATGCGCGCCGGGGAAATCGTCGAGCAGTCCAACTGCCAGTCGCTGTTCAAGAACCCACAACACCCTTACAGCCGTTTGCTGCTGGACGCCGAACCGGCGGGCGAGCCGTTGCCCCGCGACACCCGCGAGAAGGTGCTGGAGGTTGATAACCTGCGCGTCTGGTTCTCCCTCGGCGGCGGAATTTTCAACCGGCACCACGAATACCTGAAAGCCGTCGACGACATCAGCCTGAGCATCGAGCGCGGCAAAACCCTGGGCATCGTCGGCGAATCCGGCTCGGGCAAGTCGACACTTGGTCAGGCCATCCTGCGCTTGCTGGAATCCCGTGGCAGTATCCGCTTCAAGGGTCATGGGCTGGACAGCCTGAATCAGAAGCAGATGCGCCCATGGCGCAAGCAGATGCAGGTGGTGTTCCAGGACCCTTATGGCAGCCTCAGCCCGCGCATGTCGGTGGCACAGATCATCAGCGAGGGCCTGGAAGTTCACAGCGACCTGGACAAGGCCAGTTGCGAGGCCGAAGTGATTCGCGCGCTGGAGGAAGTCGGCATCGACCCGTCGAGCCGGCACCGCTACCCCCATGAGTTTTCCGGGGGGCAGCGTCAACGCATCGCCATTGCCCGCGCCCTTGTGCTCAAACCTGCCTTGATATTGCTCGACGAACCGACCTCTGCGCTGGACCGCACCGTGCAAAAGCAGGTCGTCGCGTTGCTGCGTCAATTGCAGGAACGGCACGGCCTGACCTACCTGTTCATCAGCCACGACCTGGCCGTGGTCAAGGCGCTGGCCCATGACCTGATCGTGGTCAAGGACGGCAAAGTGGTCGAGCGCGGCGCGAGCCACGACGTATTCGATGCGCCGCAGCATCCCTACACCCGGGAATTGCTGGCGGCGGCGCACCCCGGTTTCAATTGACGCGCTTACCAAACAGTAGTCTGTGCGGCCAGATGCCGAGGAACAGGAAGGATGGAACCGCACATGAACGACAACGAAAGCCTGAAGGATTACCGGCGCGTTCGGCGACTGGCAATCCGTTCGCTGTTCGAGATCATCGAGCAGTCCAGTGAAGGCACGGTCATCGTTGACCGCGACGCCCGCATCGTCTGGATCAACGAGCGCTACGCCCGTCGTTTTGGCCTCGAAGACCCGAGCCGCGCGGTGGGTCAGCCGTGTGAGCAAGTGATTCCCGGTAGCCTGCTGCGGCAGGTGGCGAGCAACGGACAGCCGATTTTGCTGGACATGATGGACACGGCGAAGGACCCGCTGGTAGTCATGCGCCTTCCGATCCACGACGACGGCGGCGCGGTGATCGGTGCCATCGGCTTTGCGCTGTTCGATGAGTTGCATGCCCTGTCGCCGCTGCTCAAACGCTATTCGAGCATGCAGCAAGAGCTGGCTTCTACCCGCTCGCTGCTGCGCGCACGCCAGGCCAAATACAGTTTTGCTCACTTCATTGGCACCAGCGCCGCCAGCCTGGAAGTCAAACGCCGCGCACGTCGCAGCGCCAGTACCGATTCCCCGGTGTTGCTGCTCGGCGAGACCGGCACCGGCAAGGAGTTGCTCGCCCACGCCGTGCACAACAGCTCGCCACGGGCGCACAAACCCTTCATCAGCATCAACAGCGCTGCCATCCCCGAGGCGCTGCTGGAGGCGGAGTTCTTCGGCACGGCCCCGGGTGCGTTCACCGGCGCCGACCGCAAGGGGCGCAACGGCAAATTGCACCTGGCCGAGGGCGGCACCCTGTTTCTCGACGAGATCGGCGACATGCCCCTTCCGCTGCAGAGCAAGCTGCTGCGCGTGCTGCAGGAAAAAGAGTACGAGCCGGTGGGCTCCAACGTGATGATCAAAAGCGATGTGCGGGTGATCGCCGCGACCTCCACCGACCTCGAAGCGGCGATCAAGCGGGGCGAGTTTCGCGCCGACCTGTATTACCGGCTGAGTGTATTGCCCATAAAAGTGCCCCCATTGCGCGAGCGTCTGGATGACATTCCAGCGCTGGCCGAAGCGATTCTCGAGGACCTCCACAGCCATCACGAACTGGCGCCCGCTGCTGTGGTGGCCCTCGCTCAACACGCCTGGCCGGGCAATATCCGTGAGCTGCGTAACGTGCTGGAGCGTGCCGCGCTGCTCGGCGACGATCTGCAACTCAGCCCCGCCGACATCCGCGCCGCCATCGGCACGCTGGTACCGGTCGCCAGCCCTCCAGTGGCGGCGTGGTCAGCGTCCAATGATCAGACCTACAGCGAGGCCAGGCAGCATTTCGACCGAGAGCTGATTCAGGCGAAGCTGGCGCAGTGCGCGGGTAACGTGATTCTCGCGGCTCGGCAATTGGGGTTGGGGCGTTCGACGCTGTACAAGAAGATGGCCGCGCTGGGGATCGTCGAGTCTCAATAAAGAGACTTATTGTCTACGATCCGGGATCAACCTTTAGGAGGCCTGTTCCAGAGCGGTTTCGGCCTGGAAGAGTCAGCCTTTAGCACCCCTTGATCGTGCCGCGACAGTCTCATTGTTGGGACGGAACAAAATTCACCCCTCAGCAACATTGGACAAATCGCTTAAGAATCAGCCAGTTAGCGCAATGGCACGAAAGTAGCTATACCTCCTGTTGCGCGGCCTCGCCGCACCCAAAACAAAAACAACAGGAGACACTCGATGAGTATGATCATCGCTTTAGCGGCGCTTACGCTGCTGATGCTGGCTGCCTACCGGGGTTACAGCGTCATCCTCTTTGCCCCCATCGCGGCCCTCGGCGCCGTACTGCTCACCGATCCCTCTGCCGTAGCGCCCGCCTTCACCGGCGTGTTCATGGACAAGATGGTCGGCTTCGTCAAACTCTACTTCCCGGTGTTTCTGCTCGGCGCCGTGTTCGGCAAGCTGATCGAGCTGTCCGGTTTCTCGCGCTCCATCGTGGCGGCTGCCATTCGCCTGCTGGGTACACGCCAGGCGATGCTGGTGATCGTGCTGGTCTGCGCGCTGCTGACCTACGGCGGCGTGTCGTTGTTCGTGGTGGTGTTTGCGGTCTACCCGTTCGCCGCCGAGATGTTCCGTCAGAGCAACATTCCCAAGCGTCTTATTCCGGCGACCATCGCCCTGGGTGCATTCTCGTTCACCATGGACGCCCTGCCCGGCACGCCGCAAATTCAGAACATCATCCCGTCGACCTTCTTCAACACCACGGCGTGGGCTGCGCCGTGGCTGGGTCTGATCGGCACGGCGTTCGTGTTCAGCGCCGGCATGCTGTTTCTGCAGCGCCAGCGCAACCGGGCTCAACGTGCGGGCGAAGGCTACGGCTCCGAACTGCGCAACGAGCCGGACACTCCGGCCGACATCGCGCTGCCCAACCCGTGGATCGCATTGGCGCCGCTGTTGCTGGTGGGCGTCATGAACCTGCTGTTCACACAGTGGATTCCCCAGTGGTACGGCAAGACTCACACCCTGGCGCTGCCGGGCATGGCCACGCCGGTGCAGACCGACATCGCCAAAATCACCGCGATCTGGGCCGTGGAAGCGGCGTTGCTGGTGGGCATCGTCTTTGTGTTGGTGTTCGCTTTCAGGACGGTGAAATCCAAGCTGGCCGAGGGCACCAAGGGTGCAGTCAGCGGTGCCCTGCTGGCGGCGATGAACACGGCGTCGGAATACGGTTTTGGCGCTGTGATTGCTTCGTTGCCGGGATTCCTGGTGCTGGCCGACGGGCTTAAGAGCATTCCCAATCCGCTGGTCAACGAAGCGATTACCGTGACGCTGCTCGCCGGCATCACCGGGTCGGCGTCCGGGGGCATGAGCATCGCCCTTGCGGCGATGTCCGACAGCTTTATCGCGGCGGCCCACGCGGCGAACATTCCGCTGGAGGTGTTGCACCGCGTCGCGGCCATGGCCAGTGGCGGCATGGACACGCTGCCGCACAATGGCGCGGTCATCACCCTGCTGGCGGTCACCGGCCTGACCCACCGCGAAGCCTATAAGGACATCTTCGGCATCACCATCATCAAGACCCTGGCGGTGTTCGTGGTGATCGGCGTTTTCTATGCAACCGGCATCGTATGAGGAATTGAACATGAGTCTGCAAGGCAAAACCGCACTGGTCACCGGCTCCACCAGCGGCATCGGCCTGGGCATCGCGCTGACGCTGGCCAAGGCCGGCGCAAGCCTGGTGCTCAACGGCTTCGGCGATGCGTCGGCCGTGATCGAACAGGTCAAACAGTACGGCGGGAAGGTCGGCCATCATCCCGCGGACGTCAGTGATGTGGCGCAGATCGCCGACATGATTGCCTATGCCGAGCGCGAATTCGGCGGCGTCGACATCCTGGTCAACAACGCGGGGATCCAGCACGTTGATGCGGTGGAAGATTTCCCGGTGGAGAGCTGGGACAAGATCATCGCCATCAACCTGTCGTCGGTGTTTCACACCACGCGGTTATGCCTGCCGGCCATGCGTGCCAAGGGCTGGGGGCGAATCGTGAACATTGCCTCGGTGCATGGCCTGGTGGGTTCGACGGGCAAGGCAGCCTATGTGGCCGCCAAGCACGGCGTCATTGGTCTGACCAAGGTGGTCGGGCTGGAGACGGCGGCCAGTCACGTCACCTGTAACGCCATCTGCCCGGGCTGGGTGCTGACGCCGCTGGTGCAGAAGCAGATCGATGACCGCGCCGCCGAGACTGGCGACCTGGAACAGGCCAAGCATGACTTGCTGGCGGAGAAGCAGCCATCGCTGGAATTCGTGACGCCTTCGCAGCTGGGTGAGCTGACGTTGTTTCTGTGCAGTGAAGCGGGCGCGCAGGTGCGTGGTGCGGCGTGGAATATCGATGGGGGGTGGTTGGCGCGGTAGGCGCCAGCTCTGTCGAATGCCTCCCGGGCACAGGCAATTGCTGGCTGATGCGTGGTCTGTAGGAGCCGGCTTGCTGGCGAAGGCGGTGTGTCAGATACGAAAATGTGAATGACCCGCCGCGTTCGCCAGCAAGCCGGCTCCTACGGATCGTGGGTGATCTTCCGCTTGCCGCGCAGCAGGCCGCGAGACTTATCTTTCAATTCCCCGGTTCGTCCCGCTCATCCACCAGGCCCCAATCCTTGACGTTCACCTGCGCGGCAGGCTGGGGCGCACGCGGCGCGGTGGCGATGGTCGATGGCCCGTCCTCGCTGTGCAATTTCAACCGCAGGCGCACGTTGTTGGCCGAGTCGGCGTTTTTCAGGGCTTCGTCTTCGGTGATCGCGCCCTCCACCGCCAGGTCATACAGCGCGTTGTCGAAGGTCTGCATGCCCAGGTTGGTGGACTTCTCCATGATGCCCTTGAGCTCGGTCAGCTCGTTGCGGTGGATCAGGTCACGAATCGTCGGCGTGCCCAGCATCACCTCCACTGCCGCACGGCGCTTGCCGTCGGTGGTCTTGACCAGCCGCTGGGAGACGAACGCCTTGAGGTTGTTGCCCAGGTCATGCAACAGCTGAGGGCGGCGCTCTTCGGGGAAGAAGTTGATGATGCGGTCCAGCGCCTGGTTGGCGTTGTTGGCGTGCAGCGTCGAGATGGCCAGGTGGCCGGTGTCGGCAAACGCCAGGGCGTGCTCCATGGTCTCGCGGTCGCGGATCTCACCGATCAGAATCACGTCCGGCGCCTGACGCAGCGTGTTCTTCAGTGCCGCGTGGAAGCTCCGCGTGTCGACGCCCACTTCGCGCTGATTGATGATCGAGCGCTTGTGTTTGTGGATGAACTCCACCGGGTCTTCGATGGTAATGATGTGGCCGCTGGCGTGGCGATTGCGGTGATCGATCAGCGCGGCGAGCGAGGTCGATTTACCCGAACCGGTGGCGCCAACGAACAGCACCAGGCCGTGCTTTTCCATGATCACATCGAGCAGGATCGGTGGCAGGTGCAGGTCTTCGAATTTGGGGATGTCGAGCTTGATGTTGCGCGCCACGATCGACACTTCGTTGCGCTGCTTGAAGATATTGATCCGGAATCGCCCGACACCGGACAGGGAGAACGCCAGGTTCATCTCCAGCTCGCGTTCGAAATCCACGCGCTGCTCGGCATCCATGATGCCGTTGGCAATCACCGCGACGTCACCGGGCTTGAACGCTTCAGTACCCAGCGGCTTGAGCACGCCATTGAACTTGGCGCAAGGGGGCGCGCCGGTGGACAGGTAGAGGTCCGATCCATCCTGGGTGGCAAGCACTTTCAACAACGCCGGAAAATCCATAAGGCAACACCACACAAGAGATTTGAGGAGACAGCAGGCCTACAGTGTGTCGACCTTCGGCCGGTTTTAACGTTCGCGCTCTTTAACGCTCCGGGTCAGGGATGTTTGACTGGCCGGGTCAGGGCTGTCTAAGTAGCCGGGTCAGGCCTGTCTGAGCGCCGATTTACACGTTCGTCCGGTCAATGTGTGGGAAATTACCCGAAATCGCGCAGCAAAGGCATAATGCGCGGCTTTTTTATCGAGACGTCCTGCACATCATGAAAGCCCAAGCCCGCCACATTCTGGTCAAGACCGCTGAAGAAGCCGAGCAACTGAAGCAGCGCATTGCCAAAGGCGAGGCGTTTGACGTGCTGGCGAAGAAATATTCGACCTGCCCGAGCGGCAAGCGCGGCGGCGACCTGGGTGAGGTACGGCCGGGTCAGATGGTCGGCGCGATTGACCAGGTGATCTTCAAAAAGCCGTTGCGGACCGTGCATGGTCCGGTCAAAAGCAAGTTCGGGTATCACTTGGTGCAGGTCTTTTATCGGGATTGAGGGGTACAGCCGCAACCCTGGCAGCGATCTCCCGGGCCCTTTCCCGGCTAAAGCCGGTCCCACTAAAGCATGGCGTGCATTCAGTGGGATGGGTGGTAAGGGCCAGCTGAAGAAACGCGGCCCCCTTGTGGGACCGGCTTTAGCCGGGAAGATGCCCGAATGCACACCCTCGATTTCGCGGTGTGACACCCGACGCCTTCCCGGCTAAAGCCGGTCCCACAGAGTACGCGTGGACATAATGGGCTTCTTCAGACCGGCATCACACTCCTCGGGATCAACGCCCCCGGGTGCTGAATCACCAGGCTCGCCAGTTGATGCCCGGCGTCGGCCGCATCTTTCGGGCTGCCACCCCTTAAACGCCGGGCCAGATAGGCCGCGCTAAACGAATCCCCCGCTGCCGTGGTGTCGATGACTTTCTGCACGGCATGGGCAGGCACCTCATAGCGCCGATCATCGACGCTGACGAGACAGCTCTGGGCACCGCGCTTGACCACCACCTCGCTGACGCCCAAGTCCCGATAGGTCTGCAAAATCTGATCGCCGTCGGCGTAATCGAACAATGCCTGCTCGTCTTCCTCGGTGAGCAGGGCCAGATCCACTTCGTGCATGACCGCGCGATAGGCCTGCCGCGCTTGCTCAACGCTGCGCCACAAGCGCGGGCGGTAATTGTTGTCGAACACCACCCGCGCGCCACGGTCCCGGGCATCGCCAAGGGTCGACAACAGCCGCGCCCTGCCCGTTTCACCCAGCACCGCCAGGGTGATGCCGCTGAAATACAGCACGTCGTAATCCGGCAGCGCGGCCAGCACCGGCTCGGCCGCCGGGGTGGTGAAGCATTCGCGGACCGCTGCCTCGTTGCGCCAGTACAGGAAGCGCCGCTCGCCATTGGCGTCGGTCTGAATGCAATACAGACCCGGCAGTCGCCCCGGCAAGCGCTGTACCCGACTCAGGCCAATGCCCTCTTGCGTCCAGACCTGGCACATGGCGTCGCTGAAACTGTCGTCGCCCAGCGCCGTGACGTAATCCACCTGCGCCGCCGAACCCAGCAGGCGCGACAGGTACACCGCGGTGTTCAGCGTGTCGCCGCCGAAGCTCTGCTTGAGCGTGCCGTTGGCGTGCTGTTGCAACTCGATCATGCATTCGCCGATCAGCGCGACGCGCGGATAGCTGTGACTGACCATTTCACTCATCGCAGACTCCTGTCAGAAGCAGGTATCGAAGGATTCGATGACGCGCAGGTCATCGCCGACCAGGCAACCCGTGCGCCATTTGTCGAAGGTCAGGCACGGGTGCGAGGTGCCAAACGAAATGATATCGCCGACCTTCAAATCGCAACCGGCCGCGACGGTCATGAACGCGTGCTGGTCCATTACCGCTGTGACCTTGCAAGCGCTGACGTCCTCGCCAATCGCCGGCACCGACCCCGGCGCGTAGCGCTTTATCGGGTTGGGCATGCCGGCGTCAAACGCCACGTCGCGCTTGCCCATGGCAATCACCGCAAAACCCGGCTCGGGCATCGACTGCACGTGGGCCCAGACTTCCATCGCCGGCCGCAAGCCTTCGCTGAGGTCGTGGCGGCGGTCGAGCACGCAGCATTGTGCGTCTTTGTAGATGCCGTGGTCGTGGACCACGTAACTGCCGGGGCGCAGCACGCTGAGGAAACGCTCGCGCACCTGCTGTTTGTCGAATTCTTCGGCGATCAGGTCGTACCAGGCCGAGCCTGAGGCCGTGACAATCGGGCGCTCCAGCGCAAACGCGCCCTTGTCCTGCAGCGTCACGGCCAGCCGCACCAGCGATGTAGCAAACGCACGAATACCGCTCACGGCCTGGTCGCCGTGGATCACGCCTTCGTAGCCTTCTATGCCGGTCAGCTTCAGCGCCGGTTGTGCCGCGATGGCTTCGGCGAGAGCCATGACGTCGGATTCACTGCGGCAGCCGCAGCGTCCACCGACCACGCCGTACTCGATCATCACATTCAGGTTCAGGCCCTTGGCGGCGAAGAACTCGCCGAGCGCCTTGACGTTGTCCGGGTGATCGACCATGCAGTGAAAGTCGAATATGCCGTCAGTGAGCATCTCGGCGATGATCGCCATGTTTGGTGCGCCGACCAGTTGGTTGGCCATCAGTATCCGACGCACGCCGTGGGCATAGGCCGCGCGGGTCTGCACTGCCGTGGCGAGGGTCATGCCCCACGCGCCATGCTGCAACTGCCGCAGAAACAGCGCCGGCACCATGCTGGTCTTGCCGTGGGGCGCGAGCTCGGCACCGCTGTCGCTGACGAACTTCTGCATCCAGCGCAGGTTGTGCTCCAGCGCCGTGTCGTGGATCACCAGCGCGGGCAGGCTGACGTCGCGCACCAGGTGGTCGCCGGGTTGCGTGGCGCCCTTTTCAATCGCGGCAATGCTCATCTCTGTTCCCCTGAAATTTTTTGTTCGTGTGTGCGGCGAGGCTATTCGATGACGCGCCGGGCCAGGCCGTTGGCGCTGTCGATCAGCACACGCCGGTAATGGTCGTAGTGGGCCGTGGCGTCGGCCCGCGGGGCGACGATGCACAGGGTCGCGATGCAGATACCCTGTTTGTCCCGCACCGGGGCGGCGAAGCAATGGGTGAAGGTGTCGGCGATGCTGTCGAAGGAAAAGAAGCCGTCGTCGTGGGCCTTGCGGATCTCGGCCAGAAACGTCTCGATCGGCAGGCGCTTGCCGTCCGGGAGGATGAAATCCTCGTCGTCGATCAGGTCGATGATCGCCTGATCGGTGAGGTGCCCGAGCAGCAGACGGCCCGAGGCCGTCCACGGAATCGGTGCGTCCTCGCCGATGTCCGACGAAATACGAAAATGCCGTGCGCCCTCTTTCATCAGCGCAACGGTGTATTTACGCCCGTTAAGCAGGCACATCTGCGCGGTTTCCCGGGTCTGCTCGACGATCTCACCCAGGCTGACTTCAGCCTCGCGGGTGAAGTCGAAATGGCGCAGATGCGCCTGCCCGAGGAAGTACAACTGCCGGCCCAGGTACACATGGCCGTCTTTGCCGACGGTCTCGAGAATGCGCCGCTCCAGCAGCGAACTGACCAGCTCATACACCGTCGATTTGGGGCTGTCGATGCCGCTGGCGATCTCGTTTGGCCGCAACGGCGTGCCGGTTTCCTTGAGAAAATCGAGAATATCGAACGCCCGGTCTAAACCACGGGCCCGGCGTTTGATGGTGTCTTCGGTCATGGTGGGGGTTGTCCATTGAGGCGGTTAATTCCTGGCGCGCAATTTACAGGCATGGCACTGGCTGTAGGAGCGCGCTTGGTCTGGGCCGCATCCGGACGATTGCCGTGGGTCAGGCAATAATTCGTTTGCAGACACATCGCAATCGCGGGCAAGCGCGCTCCTACAAGGATGCGTGCCTGACTTTACTTACGCCTTCTTCTTGTAGGCAATGCAATCGATCTCGACCTTGCAGTCGACCATCATGTTGGCCTGCACGCAGGCGCGGGCCGGGGCGTGTTCCGGGGAGAAGTACTCGCCGAAGACCTTGTTGAAGCTCCAGAAATCACGCGGGTCTTCCAGCCACACGCCGACGCGCACCACGTCTTCCAGGCCATAACCGGCCTCGGTCAGGATCGCCACCAGGTTCTGCAGGGTCTTGTGGGTCTGCTCGACGATCCCGCCGTTGATGATCTCACCGTTTTCGGCCGGCACCTGACCCGACACATGCAGCCAGCCATCGGCTTCGACGGCGCGGGCGAAGGGACGTGGCTGGCCGCCACCTGCGGTACTGCCGGCGCCGTAACGAGTAATGCTCATGAAAATCTCCTTTGATCGAGCGTCTTAAAAACGAATGTTCTTGAGGAATTCAGCCAGACGCGCTGACTTGGGTTGTTCGAATAATGCCTTGGGCGGGCCCTGTTCTTCGATGCGGCCCTGGTTCATGAACACGATCTGATCGGACACCTCATAGGCGAAGCGCATCTCGTGGGTCACCAGCAGCATGGTCATGCCCTCTTCGGCCAGGCCCTTGATCACGCTGAGCACCTCACCCACCAGCTCCGGGTCCAGGGCCGAGGTGACTTCGTCGAACAGCATCAGGCTGGGGTTCATCGCAATGGCCCGGGCAATCGCCACGCGCTGCTGCTGGCCGCCGGACAACTGACCAGGAAAGTGATTGCGCCGCTCCAGCAGGCCGACACGCTCCAGCCACTTTTCGGCCAGTGCGATGGCTTGATCCTTGGGCAGCTTCTTCACTTTGAGCAGGCCGAGGGTGACGTTCTGCAGAGCTGTCAGGTGCGGGAACAGGTTGAACTGCTGAAACGCCATCCCGGTCATCGCCCGGTGCCGGGCGATGAGCTTTTCAGGATGGCGAACGCGCTTGCCACTGACGTCGCTGTAGCCGATGTCCTGACCTTCGAGACGAATGTGCCCGCCCTGAAACTCTTCCAGCAGATTGACGCAACGCAGCAGCGTGGTTTTGCCCGAGCCGCTGGAGCCTATCAGCGTGACCACGTTGCCTTTGTTCATCTTCAGGTCGACGCCCTTGAGCACTTCGACCGGGCCATAGGATTTGTGCAGCCCTTCGATGCTCAACAGAGCCGGGGCGGCAGGTGCAGTTTGAGTCTGTGTCATGGCAGGGCCACCCGTTTTTCGATTTGCCGCCCAAGAAGCTCGATGGCGTAGTTGATGACGAAGAAGAGAAAGCCGGCGAACAGGTAAAACTCAAGGGTCATGAAGTTGCGCGCGATCACCTGCTGAGTGCTGAGCAGCAGCTCAGCCACGCCGATCACCGAGAGCAGGGTCGAGGCCTTGACGATCTCCGTCGACGAATTGACCCAGGTCGGCAATATCTGCCGTAACGCTTGAGGCAAGAGGACGTAACTGAGGGACTGGCCGAATGTCAGGCCGATGGCCTTTCCGGCTTCCAGCTGCCCGCGGGGTATGGCCTGTAAGGCACCGCGCACGATCTCGGCGACGTGGGAGCCGCAAAACAGCGTCAGCCCCAACGCACCGGCCTGGAACGCGCCGATCTGCCAGCCCAGCGCCGGCGCCATATAGAAGCAGGCCAGCACCAGGACAAACACGGGAGTGCCTCGAATCAGATCGACGTAGGCGCGAAACGGCAGGCGCGCCCACCATTTGCCGTAGGTCAGGATCAGCCCGGCGAACACGCCGATCACCGTCCCGAACACGATCGCCAGGCCCGCGCACTGCACGCTGGTGAGAAACCCCGCCCACAGCGCCTCCCGGGCAATCCACAATTCATGCAACCAACTGGGTTGTTCGTACATGGTCCGGGGCTCCTAGCGGCGAATCGCCAGACGCTGCTCGAGGTAACGCAGCAGCATGGCAATCAGGTAACAGGCCGCGACATACAGCGCCGTGGTCACCAGCCAGGTTTCAATCACCCGGTAGCTCTCGACGTTGATCTTGCGCGCGTAATAGGTCAGTTCCGGCACCGCGATGGCGGCGGCCAGGGACGTGTCCTTGAACAGCGAAATGAAGTTGTTCGACAACGCCGGCAGCACGTTGCGCAGCATTACCGGGACCACGATGTACGCACGCACCTGCCATTCGCCGAGGCCGATCGCGAGCCCTGCTTCGCGCTGGCCCTTGTGAATGCTTAACAAGCCTGCGCGAAACACTTCGGTCAGGTACGCCCCGGCATACAGCGACAGGGTGACGATGAACGACGGGATCTTGTCCAGCCGAATACCGAGCCCTGGCAAGGCGAAGTAGATCAGCAGGATCAGCACCAGAATCGGCGTGTTGCGCACGACGGTGACGTAAACCGACGCCACGATGCGCAGGGCCCGGTAGCGCGACAGCATCGCAAACGCGGCCATCATGCCGATCACGCACCCGATGGCGATGGAGATCAGGGCCAGTTCCAGACCGAGCCCCAGCCCTGCCAGCAGACTGGGGAAATCCCGCCAGACCGCTGCAAAATTCAGCTGATAATTCATGGTCAGCAGTCCCTGGGACGGGACGGCACCACGGCCGTCCTCGCCCCCTTCAGTGAGCGACGCGGGTTATTTGTATTCCATCGGGAAACCGATCGCAGGGGTCGGCAGGTCCACGCCGAACCACTTCTTGAAGGACTCGGCATACATCGGGAATTCAACCCCGGTCATGGCTTCATGCAGGGCAGTGTTGACGAAGTTCAGCCAGTCCTGATCACCACGTTTGACGGCGCAGGCGTAGGTCTGCGGGCTCCAGGCGAACGCGGGCGAGCGATAGCGACCGGGGTTCTGCACCATCAGGTATTTCACCGACGACTGATCGGTGGCCGCCGCATCGGCACGACCGGAGTTGATGGCCTGGTACATCAGATCGACGCTGTCGTACTGATCGACCTTCGCCTTGGGCAGCGCCTGATGCACCAGCTCTTCGGCGTAGACGTTTTGCAACACGGCCACGGTGACGCCATCGCCGGCGCCTTTCAGGTCGTCGATTTCCTTGTACTTGCTGTTGGTCGGCAGCAGCAGCGCGACGCCTTCGCGGTAGTAAGGCAGGGTGAACGCCACCTGCTGGGCGCGGCTGGCGGTGACCGTGATGAACTGGCAGCTCATGTCGACTTTATCCGTCAACAGGTTCGGGATCCGGGCGTCGGAAGACTGGACCACGAACTCGACCTTGCTCGGGTCATTGAACAGACCTTTGGCGACGATGCGCGCGATGTCGATATCAAAACCCTGCAACTTGCCGTCTGCGCCCTGGAAATGCCACGGGGCATTGGTGCTGCCCGTACCCACGATCAGATGGCCGCGCTGCAGGACGCTGTCAAGCTTGCTGTCGGCGGCGTGCGCCGCTGTTGCAAACGTTGCTGCCGTTATCAGGGCCAATGCACAAGCTTTCAAAGAAAGGGATCCGCGCCGCATGAGAGAAACTCCGCCGATGGTATTTATTCCGCTATAGCGGAACGCTGTGTGCCACAACGGAATAGACAGCAGAAAGTGTGCCACAGAGTCGGGCGGGAAAAGAAGCCGCAAAAATCGCCGGCGTTTTCAATCACATGGGTTCAAAGGCGGGTGCGAGCAGGGTTAAACCTCGCGCAGGCCAACAGGCCGAAGCGCTACGGATCACCCCACGCAATGAGCAACGGGCCCCATCGATGGGCGTCTCGCTCCAATAACGCGCATCACGGTTGTGCCGATGGACCGCTCATCGCGCCAAGGGCACGATTCGCCTGGTGCAGAACCCAATCAGCGCGTCATTTAAGTAGTGGCATTTTGTATTCTCGGCATGCTCACCCCACGCGCACGGCACGCCGTTGGGCCGGTTGTCCCGAAACGCCTCTCAACCGAGCTATGGTTTTTTAAATACCGGCCGATTTATGTGGGTCAAGGGAACATTGGCACCGTTACTGCTTCAAACGTCTTTATGAAGGTTTTGTGACAACCGTATAAACATGCACGGACGGCAGGCGCTTTTACGGGTTTCACGCTGGAGGAACGCCAATGAAAGAACGAGCCACAGTCATTTGCCGCAGGGACAACCAGATCCTCTACGTGCGCAAATCCAATGCCCGCTGGAACCTGCCGGGCGGCAAGGTTGAGGCCGATGAATCGCCTGCGCAGGCGGCTGCCCGCGAATTACGTGAGGAGACCGGGCTGATTCTCGAAGACCTGGCGTACATCACACGCTTTGAAGGCGGCACCGTGCTGCATCACGTGTTCGAAGTATCGGTCACGATGATCGCCACCCCTGCCCCCCACAACGAAATCGCCGACTGCAAGTGGTTCACCAGCAAAGAGCTGGGCGATCAGAAAGTCAGCCCGGCGGCGAAGTCCATCGTGAAGGCGTTTCTGACCAACGCTATTTATTAGCTGTTGTTGAGAGGCGTTCACAGGTTTTTCACATCGAGGGCGGTAGGCTTCATTTGCTCCTCCAAGACTGACTTTAAGCCCGCACCCCCCATCGCGGGCTTTTTCTTGTCCAAAATTCCTTGTCAGCCCCTTCCTTCTGCCCGCCCATGATCTATAAACATTCTGACGACCGGGCTTAATTTCGGCATTCGGACGCCGACATTTAAGTGAGCACATCCAAGGAGCGGCAGATGTTTAATTCCAAAATCAAAAAGCAAGTGTCCACACTGAGCTCGGAGCTGGTCACACTTAAAAATTTTCACGACGCCCTCATGCAGGAAATGCTGTCGCTGACAGTGGATTCCGACCTGCGCATCACGGACGCGAACGGCAAGTTCTGCGCAGCAATCGGTTACGCCCACGACGAACTGGTCGGCAAGCCCATTGCCCAGTTCGTGCCCTCCTATGTGGCGACCCTGCCGTGCTTCCGCAACTTCAAGGCGGCAGCCACCAGCGGCACGGCAGTGACCGACGACTACCGGTTCATCAGCAAGAATGGCTCTCTGATCTGGATTCACGCCACCTGGTCACCGTTGAAGGATGAGCAAGGTCGCCTCTTCGCACTTAAATGCCTGGCGACCAACGTCACCAACGAAATCAACAAGGCCCGGGAAAACGAGTCGTTCATCAACGCCCTGCTGCGCTCGACAGCGGTCATCGAATTCGACCTCGGCGGCCACGTGCTGAAAGCCAACCAGTCTTTCCTCAAGGAAATGGGCTACAGCCAGGATCAGATACTCGGCAAGCACCACAGCCTGTTCTGCGACCCGAAGTTTGCCGGTACCGAAGATTACAAAGCGTTCTGGAAACGCCTGAACAATGGGGAGTTCGTCGCCGACCGGTTCAAGCGCATCAACAGCCGGGGCGAAGAGGTCTGGCTCGAAGCGACCTACAACCCGGTGCACGATACCCAGGGCGAGCTTTATAAAGTGGTGAAATTCGCCACCGTCATCACTGATCAGGTACGCCGCGAGGCGGACATCAGCATCGCTGCGGGCACCGCATTCGAGATTTCCCAGCGCACCGATGTTTCAGCGCAGCGCGGCGCGGCGGTGATCAACAACACCGTGGAAACCATGAACGGCATCGCCGACCAGATGCTTTCCGCCTCCCATGGCATGGAAGCGCTGGGCAAGCAGTCGCTGTTGATCAGCACCATCGTGCAAACCATCGGCGGCATCGCCCAACAAACCAATTTGCTGGCCCTCAACGCCGCCATCGAAGCCGCCCGCGCCGGTGAACAAGGCCGTGGCTTTGCCGTGGTCGCCGATGAAGTGCGTCAACTGGCCGGGCGCACCAGCACCGCGACCGAAGAAATCGTCGCCGTGGTGCAACAGAACCAGAAACTGGTGGATGACGTGGTCAAGGACATGGGCAGCACGCGGGTCCAGGCCGAACAGGGCCTGTCGCTGGCCAACCAGGCCGGCAGCGTGATCGTGGAAATTCAGGAAGGCGCGCGGCAAGTTGTTGGGGCGGTGCAGCGCTTTACCCACCAACTTTGACAGCGGCCACCCGCGCCTTGGGCTCGTGTGCCCCATGACAAATGGTCGCAGCATGCCGAGCGGAAGATACGCTTGCCCTACAAAATGCTAATCTGCGCCCTATGCATGGCCCAGGCCAGTACGCCACTACACATCGATATGGAGCCGACAATGGCTTTGGATTCCCTGCTCTGCCCGGATTTGCTGACCATTGCAGAGCGTTCGGCGATCGCCGAGGTTGAAGCGACGACGAACATCCTCAGGCTCGTGACCCGGCTGACCGGCATGCGCTTCGCCGGCATTGCCAAGTTCACCGACGCCGAGTGGGTCGCCTGCGCGGTCTATGATGAAATTCACATCGGTATCCAGGAAGGCGAAGTGCTGGAGCTGGAAACCACCCTGTGCAACGAGCTGATCGAAAACCCGAAGGCGCTGATCATCCCCAGCATCAGCCAGAGCGAGCGCTATGCGGGTCGCCCGGTGGTCAAGCGATACGCGATCGAGAGCTACATCGGCGTACCGATCAGCCTGCCCGACGGCCAACTGTTCGGCGCGCTGTGCCTGCTTGATTCCAAAGCCAGCACCTTTGAAAACCCCGACCTGGTCGAAACCCTGGGCCTGTTCTCCCGACTGATCGGCTGCATCGTGTTCTCCCATTACAGCACGGTGAACAAAGTCAGGACGCAGGTCGAGCACGCTTGAGCAGGTGATGCAGTTCGGCGGGGTCATTGCCGCTCTCGATTATCCATCCTCATCAGGCCACGTCACCTCATCGGTGACGTGGCGTCCTGGCTCGTGAGCGCCAGCGATGGCCTTTACTCACTCCCCGGTAACAGTTTTCACAAGTGCAGCGTGGCCTTTGGGGTTGTCCGCGTTGGTGATCACTGTGACGACTGCGGACTGTGTACCAGAAGCAGCGGCCACGGTAGTCGCGAGCATCGGCTTGCCGCCCGCAATGAATGAGGCATCGAGCTGACGCAAGCCCAACCCACTGGCTTTAACGATGCTTTTTTCCCCCAGTTTTTTATAGTCCTGGTAATCGGTACGTTGTTGCAGCGCCGTGCCGGTCAGCAGACCGTTCAAGGCGGTTTCGTCGTTGTCGGAGTCGACGGCTGTCGCAAGGGGAACCTGCCCGGTAATCAGCACGCTTTTTTCTGCTTTGTTGAGGTAGTTGGCGCCGGTCATGCCCAGGGCAGTCGCTCTAGGGTCGATCGGCGTGGGATCTTTGACAAACCCGGCCGGTACGTTGACTGAAAGCTTGCCCCCTAGCATCGAGACTTGCTGGGCGGTGTAACTGCTCTGCGCCTCTGCAGGCGGTGAGGCCGCCAGAGCGGCCGTGACGCCAACGGTCATTGATACGGCCAGCCCCAGAGTCAGACTTAGCGCGGCTTGTTTCATCAATCGGTTCGTGGCGGAGGGTAAATTCCATTTATTCAACATAGTCAATTCCAGAAATGATCACAGGGAGATTCAAGCGACTCTGGCCAGTACAGAGCCCAGCGCAGAGCCACCTTCACGCATTTAGCTGACAGGTCCTCCAGACATTTGTTCCAGCGTTCGCCATACAACTGTCGTCATACTTATGCGACACTACGCGCAATGTCTGGAACGAATCCCTCCTTTATCGCCCAACAGCTCGGACGCCCGGTCCAGATGCTGCTCTCGACATATGCGCGCTGGCTCAGCTCCAGCGGCGACTGGGAGGAAATGGAAAAACTCGGAAATGTCTCAGGATTGGCCCACGGTCACATCCAGCAACCCGCAAATCATTAATAGGTAAGGTAATTGATTTCCACAGCTAACATCACCATGCAGTTTGGCGCCAAGCCGCTGTTCGAGAACGTTTCGGTCAAATTCGGCGGTGGCAATCGCTATGGCCTCATCGGCGCCAATGGCTGTGGCAAGTCCACCTTCATGAAGATCCTCGGCGGCGACCTGGAGCCGTCCGGCGGCCAGGTAATGCTCGAGCCGAACGTGCGTCTGGGTAAATTGCGCCAGGACCAGTTCGCCTACGAAGACTTCACCGTCATCGACACCGTGATCATGGGTCACGAAGAGCTGTGGAAGGTCAAGGCCGAGCGCGATCGCATCTACTCGCTGCCGGAAATGACTGAAGAAGACGGCATGGCTGTCGCCGAGCTGGAAACCGAGTTCGCCGAAATGGACGGCTACACCGCCGAATCCCGTGCCGGTGAGCTGTTGCTCGGTCTGGGCATCGGCATCGAGCAGCACAACGGCCCGATGAGCGAAGTATCGCCGGGCTGGAAACTGCGCGTGTTGCTGGCCCAGGCGCTGTTCTCCGATCCTGAAGTGCTGTTGCTCGACGAACCGACCAACCACCTGGACATCAACACCATTCGCTGGCTGGAAAACATCCTGACCCAGCGCTCCAGCCTGATGATCATCATTTCTCACGACCGTCACTTCCTCAACAGCGTGTGCACCCACATGGCTGACCTGGATTACGGGCGTCGGGCGCGGTGGAAGAAACGGATGTGGCAGTCATCGAGGGCATCTCCGTCAGGTGACGATCTGATACTGG